>DASRAT010000866.1:0-6185 GCA_035638015.1 Gemmataceae bacterium
CTCACGAACCACACGCCCGCGGCGGCCACCGGGACCAGCCAACTCGACGGCGGCAGCAACCCTTTTAGACTGCTCCCGTCGAAATTCAGAAAAGGCTCCGACATAGTGGTGATCGCAATGAAGCATGCCAGACCGCCCGACACCAATACCCGCGAGGCCCGCCCAGCCGCCGGGTCAGCCACTTCCCTCAAAGCACCTGCTAAAGCAAGTCCCCCCGCCACCACAGCCAGCAGGGTAAAGATGTGAGGCGGGTCGCCTGGATGTCCGACGGTGCTGCCTAGGCCGATACCAAGCGGCACAGCCAGAACAAGGCTCAAATATCCGAGCCACACCACACGCTGCATAGCTTCTCCGACGAAGCCGAACGTTAAGGGATTTTATCCGGAGTGCTCCGCCTTGAGGGATG
Source organism: Gemmataceae bacterium (assembly GCA_035638015.1). Taxonomy (GTDB): domain Bacteria; phylum Planctomycetota; class Planctomycetia; order Gemmatales; family Gemmataceae; genus DASRAT01. The sequence goes on from DASRAT010000866.1 coordinate 407, forward strand.
CGCACCTGCGCTCACGCCGCGGGGCGGAGCATTCCGGATAAAAATTCAGTTGGACTGAACCGCGGATCCCAACAACCTCGCCTATGGAACTGGAATGCCGCGGTGGAATGAAGATAGGCTGTGGGGACGGGACTTGTCAACGTTTTTTCGCACGGCCGGGCTGGTTGGTTGGCCTAGGTGTGGTGCTCCGGAGGGGCCAGAAAACGCCAACATACTGGACACCGGACAATGCGAACAGGCTTACGTTCATTGGATCGTGCGTTCCATCCGCTATCACGGCGTTCGCCATCCCAACATGATGGGGGAAGAAAAGGAAAGACGGCCCAACTTCTCTCACAGCAAAATGAATCGGCTCAGCTCCGCGCTCCCAAGCCGATTTTTGAATTGCGACGCATCGGCAACAACCGTGAAATAATACGCGCCGGCCACCCACCATAAATCCCCATATTTTTCAGCATTTCTGGCCACTAGCCCACCATTTCCCATAATCTACCCCTGACTGTCTATTTTACCTAAACCTCCCAGCTAGACAGTGTTCCACCGAGGTGTCGCCATGTGTAAAGCCCTGTTGTCATTTGCGCTTGCCGTTGCCGCCGTGCTGACGGCTTCCGCACCGCGGGCGCAAGCCGCGCCTGTACCGAATCAAGCGATTGAATCGATTTGCGCTGCCCAGCATAATTGGCCGCGTGACTTTGGATGGATCTGGGGTGGAGGTTGGCGTTGGGCCTGGTATAGCGATTGGAGTTGGGGCTGGGGAACTGGTTGGCAGACCTGTCCATCCTGCTACAACGATCCGAATTACTGCCCGCTGGTGCATCCTTACGGCCAGGCATACTGGTGGGATTACCCCTACAACACCACGAGTTATTATCACCCCCTCTATTACTACTACTGGGCGACGAACCTCAAGAGCGGGCCTTATGCCGGCGGCGGCGCTCAGGGGATGACCAATCCAGCAGCCACGGCTGCGCCCCCGGTTACTTATGCCACGGTCGAAGTGTGGCTGCCGGCCAATGCCGAGCTGTGGATCAATGGCAACAAAATGACGGAGACAGGTCCGCGGCGTTCGTTCAACACCGATGCTTTGACCAAGGGCCAAACTCTTAGTGTCGAAGTTCAGGTGAAGTGGATGGACAAGGGCAGTCAGCAGACCCAAACCCGAAGTGTGCAACTTCAGGCCGGGAATCAGCGTGTCATGAATTTCCAGCCGGACGCCGTCGCCGTGAAAAAGTATTGAGCGGCATGGACACTGCTTGACGGACGCCAGGCTCGGCTCGCCTTTTCGGGCGGTCGCGGACGGTGTCCGTCAAGCAGTGGCACTTGTTGCGACCATTTGTGTTCGTCAGGCACTGCGCCGCCGCAGCTCCGTGTCCACGCCGATCCGCCCCGCCACAACCGGCACTGCGACTTCTTCCTCAACCTCCGCGGGTTGGTCCAGCTCGGCGTCGATCTCCGCCAGTCGAGGCACCAGGCCTTTGCCGTTAGCGATCTGAATCGCCAATCCCGGCCGGGCGTTGGCTTCCAGTAGCATCGGACCTTCGTCCGCGTCCACAATCATATCAATGCCAACGTAACCCAACCGAATCGCTTCGGCCGCGCGGCGAGACATCTCCAGCACTTGCTTCCAGTACGGCACACGCATGCCGACTACCGGCACGCCGGTGTCGGGATGAAGCTCGCAAGCGCGATTGCACAGCACCGCATGATGGGTGAGACCGGTCGCCAGGTCGACGCCGGTGCCAATGCCGCCCTGATGCAAATTGGCCCGGCCGTTGGAGGCCTTGGTCGGCAGCCGCAGCATCGCCATTGCCGGCACATTGCGATAGACGATCACGCGAATGTCGGGAATGCCCTTGTAAGTGATCGGCTCGAAAGTTGGATGCAGACGAACACGCTGCTGAATGATGGCCTCGTCCGGCCGGCCACCGAGAGAATACATGCCGCTCAAAATATCGGATAAATGCTGGCGCAAATGCTCGAAACCGAGGCGCTCGCCGTTGTGACGAAGGAACTGATCGCCGTCGCGGTCCACGACGACAAGAATGCCGCGGCCCGCCGAGCCGCGATTGGGCTTGATGACAAAGTCCTCGCGCTCGCAAAGCAAGGCTCGTAGATTTCGCAGCTGTGCATAGGAGCGGATTGCCGTGTAAACGGTGGGTGTCGGCACACCGATGCGCTGGCATAGGTCGCGCATGCGGAGCTTGTCGTCCACAATCGGAAAACGGCTGCGCGGATTATGGTCAAGAATGTAGTTGGCATTGCGCCGATTCATGCCCAGGATGCCCGCTTGTTTCAAACGCCGCGCGGCTTTGAAGAGCCAGTGCATGAGATGCCTCCATTGTTAGCCGCATTTGGCTAGGCGCCTTCCGCTTCCACGAAATCGCGGAACCGCAGCAATTCCGACAGCCGGTATCCCGTATAACGGCCGATCGCCAGCTGTGCCGCCATGATCAGGCCAAGCGTTTCCGGGTAATGCGTCATGTGCCGAACGATAAAGTGCCGGCTGGCGATAAGGCTGATCAAGGCCGCGATAATAATCGTTTGTGCCAGCGTCTTGAACGACGCCGTGGTGCTGTCTTCAGTCTCCAACGTCCAGAAACGCTCGATCATGCCCGTCAAAATCACCATCGGAAACAAAGAGAAATAGCGCGTGAACGCCAGTTCTTGTTGGTTGGCGATCAAGATCGTGGTCAGCAGCAAGATCACGACAAGACTCAAAAGAAACGATGTGCGCGGCACCTGGAGCAGATGGTAGTAATCCAGCACCCGCCGCAGGCCCCAGCCGATCAGAATGATCGAGACGAACACCAGGATGCCGGGCAAGCTCTCCCATTCGCGGAAGGCCAGACCGATGAGGGCCGGCGCGAAAGTGCCAAAGCAGTGCATGCCGATCAGATTGCGGCAAATGCAAATAATAAGGGCGGCTATCGGCAACAACAGCAAAAACTCAATCAAGTCCTGTTGCTTGCCCGGCGGACCCGCGTCCAGCGAAAACATGTGAAAAAAGCGTTGCAGCAAATTGCCCTGGTCAGGCACGGCTTCGGCGGTAGTCTTGTGCTCCACCAGGCACGCGTAATCGAGATCGCGGACATTATGGCCGCGGACCAGGGTGTGGTCGCCGTAACCGAAGACCAAATAAGTTGCTGGCACGCTGCCGCAATGATGGTAAAGGGGACACATGGCCATCCAGTGATCGCCGACCCAGGCCTCGACCCAGTAGTGCGCCGTCTGGTCTGTGCGTTTGCCGAGTTTCAAGCCCGTGACGATGCGGGCGGGAATGCCCCGGCTGCGGCACAGGGCCGTGAGCAGCCTGGCCTTGGCTGCCACGTCGCCGCGACGCGCTTGCAAGCATTCAACCGCGCCGATTCCAGGGCCTGAGACTGCGGGTTCGTTGTCAATGTGGTCGGCCACGAAATGAAACAATGCCCGCGCCTGGTCCAATGGCTTTTCGGCGTTTTCGGTCAAGGTGGCGGCCGTGTCGCTTAATTGTTGATCGTGCGGATCAATGTGCGCCTCGGAATGCAAAAACTCGCCCGCCGCGGGCGGCTCATTCAATTGCCGGGCCAGTTTGGCCATCGGCGCCGACGGCGCATGCACATCCACGGAGCAATAAAACTCATAGCGCACTTGAAACGCCGCTTTGGCCCCGCCGGGCTTCTGTGTCCACAGGACAGGCCGCAGATCGTGGGCTCGGCCTTCGAGCTGTTTTTGCGTCATTTCGTCGCTGGTGAATTCCTCGCGGAACACGTGCTGCTGCTTGAAATCGAGCGGGCTGAGCGTTTGCACTTTGGCGTTGCCCAGGCTTTTGCCACGCACCAGCATGGTGACCTTGAACGTGCCAGGGCCGGCCGGCAGGACAATCTCCTGACCCAGCGCGTAGCGGCGCGTCGCCATGGTGCCAATCGACAGCACCGCAAACAGGCCCGCCGTTGCCAAACACAGAGTCGTCCGTGACATCTATTCCTCCATGCTTCGCCGCTTGCGGCTCAGCAAAACCTGACTATTCCCAATCCAGTTGAAACTTAAGCTCACCATGATCCTTGGCCCGCGGCGTTACCAACAAATAGCCGCGTTGACAGCGCTCGTCATAACAAAAAACGTAATGCGTATCCGGCAAATTGGTCCGAATCCTCGGCGTGACGCCCGGCTTGGCGTCGGGTAATTCGACCTCCGCAAAGGTGAACGGCACCAATTTGTGTTGATCGCTCATGTCCTGCTTCTTCACCAATCCCGCTAAACGCGCGTTGGCGGGAACGACTGCCGAGTATTTGGCCGAATTGATCTGGCCATGCTTTTCATCAGGAAGCGTGACAATGATGGTGTTTCCCTGGACGACATGCCGCACGGGCGCCAACGCTCCGTCGGGCCGGGCCGGTTTGGGCATATTGATCGTGGGATCGCCCCAGAGCGTGAACGCCCAGGCAGCCCGCACATTGGCGCCACCCAGTTTGGACGATTCGCCAAAACGTTTTTTCTTTAATTCCGCGAAGGCGAGCATGAAATTCTTTGCCTGCCGCAATGAGCCGCCGAGTGTTTGGTCCTCATAAAGCAGCGTGTCGAAAAAAGCCAGAGCGAGTGCCCCGCCGGAGCCGCTGTACGTCCGTGTGGAGGAGCCGATCACGGCCACCGCCCCGCGCTGCAGAAACGGATTGGCCCTGGATTCCTCCAGCGCCAGGCAGCTCTGCAGGAAAATCAGCGATGGCTTGAGGGGTTCATCCCATTCTTGAATGGCATAACTGCCAAAGAGCGTGTTGACGTGGCCTTCCCAGAGGAAAACGTTGGCGTCAGGCAACTTTTTCTTTAGCTCTGTCTTGTAAGCGCCACGGCCGATGTGTGCGGTGAGGTCGTAACCGGCGTTTTTGAACTCGTCCGCAGTGTGCCTCGAGAAGGTTTCAAGCAACGGCAAACCGCCGCCGGGATTGCTGATCATGATGGCCTTGGGGTGCTTTTCTTTTTGGAGCAAGCGCTCACGTGCCAGCATCAACGCCACGACATTACGATCCTCATGGAAAATGCGGCCGACCGCAAAGCTGCACGGCTTGTCGCCGTGTGGCGTCATCGGTTCCATTTCGATGAAGGCATCGCGGTCGTCCTCGATGGGATTGGGCCGTTTGCACATGGGAATGGCTTTGAGGTCGGCGGCAATGACGAGCGTGTCGGCCTTGGCGATGGCGGGGTTTTCCAACGCGGCCATGATGGCGTCTTCGGCGTTGTCGCCTTTGTCGTTGGTGAGCACCAAGGCGGCCCGCTTTTGCAGTGCGATCCACGGCGCCAGTGTGGACATGGGATTGCCACTGCCACTCACAACGTCCGCCGGATTGGCCAGCACCAAAGTGTCAATCGGCCCTCGTTCGCATTGGATTTTGACATACGCCAGGGCAACGGCGTTCTCGTCGCCCAATTCGACAACCCTTGTGTTGCTCAGATTGCCAAGGATCTCCGAAGTGCCGCCGACCGCATAGACTTCGCGTGTGCGCGCTTCAGCGATTTGCCGTTTCAGACTGCTGATGGAATGCTTGTTGTCTTCAAGAATGTGCAGCGGCGCCTGCAAGGCGCCGGCCAGACAGGCGGCGTGGAGCAGCAAACGTCGCGACTGCTTGGGGACGACAACGACGCGGCTCGTTTGGGTAACCATGAGGGCCTGAAAATCGGCTGCGCTGCCGCCATGGACAACGCCGTCAATCTTGGGAAGTCTCTGGAAATCCAGGCTGTCCGAAAACGAATTGCCGAAAAGCAGCACGTGTTTGGTTTGGTCGCTTTCCAAAAAAGCGCGCGTGAA
>DASRAT010000867.1:0-3109 GCA_035638015.1 Gemmataceae bacterium
AGGAGGCGCAACCTTCACGACTCATCAATCGGCTTGTTCGACGCGAATTTGCTTCACCACGAAATCATCCCACAGGCCAAAAGGAATGGACGTATCGACCTTGATGCGCACCGAGAAATAAGCCGGCGCCGTCTTGAGATCCGTCTTGGCCGAAAACTCAAAGACGAAATCCTTCTCCTGGCCGCTGTCGTCCTTGATGCGAAAAACCTTGGCAATCGTTTCGCTCGTTTTTTTGCCGTCCTGATAATGGCCGACGATCTCCGCATAATGGCCGTCTCCCGCCAGCGTCTCGACGTCGGCCGCAGTGATGACGATGCGAATTTTTTTGGCCGCGTCCGCCTTGAACGGAACTTGCATGCACATGCCGGCGGAGGTGATCTTGTCGTAAGCCTCGGGATTGTCGCCCAGGTGGATCTCGCCTTTCCAGATGGGCGCGGGTTTTTGCTTTTCTTGCCCATCGGCCTGCGGCAAAGTCACAACAAAAAGTGCGAGGGCCGCCGCTTGAAACAATCGTCGCATGGTTGGATTCCTGTTGGTGGACATCGTGAGGACGGGTGATTCATTGCGCCCCGAGGGTGTTGTGACGCCATCCCGCTATCGTAGCAATTCGCCGATTTTCGATAACGCCTGACAACATTTTCTTGCATTCGGAAGCAATGTCCTGTCGTCATAAAGGCGAATGGCTGGTAATGTTACATCACGCCAGACGCTCGGTTCGTCGCTAGCGGAGGACAGTTAGATGAAATCCAGGATATGGGTTGTGTATCTGTTTCTCTGTCCTTTTCTGTTGGCGCTTGCAACCCCAGCGCATGCCGGCGATAAATCCAACCTGCATCAGCAACTCCTTGACCTGGCCGATCGACAGCAGAATGACCGCCGCAATCAGTTCTCTGCAACCTCCTCAAAGGCTGATCTGGAAACTCTGCAAAAGTCCTTGCGCGAGAAGTTCCTGCGACTGCTCGGCGGACTGCCCCAAAGCAAAGGCGTCCCACCTGCCAAGATTATGGGCAAAATCGACGCAGAGGATTATGTCATTGAAAAGCTGGTGTTCGAGAGTTTTCCCGGCTACTTTGTGTCGGCACTCTTGTACAAGCCCAAGAAAATCACGGGGCGGCTGCCCGGCATCATCAGCCCTTGCGGCCACTCGGCCGAAGGCAAGGCGGCGTCCACCTACCAGATATTGCACATCAACCTGGTCAAACGCGGCTACATCGTTTTGACCTACGACCCCGTCGGCCAGGGTGAACGCAGCCAATTTTGGGACGCCGATAAGAAGAAATCGCGTTTCAACCTCGTCTGCGGCGAACACGCGGTCCTTGGCAATCCCCTCTACTTGCTTGGGACCAACTTGGCCCGCTACCGCATCGTTGACGGCATCCGCGCTATCGATTATTTGGCGTCGCTGCCGGAAGTCGATGCCGAGCGCATCGGTTGCGTCGGCAACTCCGGCGGCGGCACACTCACAGCGTATATCTCTGCCCTTGACCCGCGTGTGAAGGCGGCGGCCATTGGCTGTTACATCACGAATTTGCCGCGGCGCATGGGCAATCGAATCCAGGCCGACCCGGACGCCGACCCGGAGCAAGACATCTTCGGTTTCGTGGGCGAAGGCATCGATCATGCCGGCTTGCTCGCTTTGCGCGCGCCTCGACCGACGTTGGTTGCATCCGCGCAACTCGATTTCTTTCCCATCGAAGGCGCACGCGAATCGTTCGCCGAGGCCAAGAAACTGTACCAAATCGCCGGCGCGCCGGAACGCATCACCATGGTGGAGGCGGCCGAAAAGCACGGCCTGTCGCTGCCGCTCCGCAAGGCCATCTACGCATTCTTCGACACATGGCTGGCCGGACGCAAGGCCGAGGAAGCAAATGAGATTGTGGTAAAGCCCAGGCCGCTAAACGATTTGCTCGTTTGCAAAGACGGCCAGGTCAACGTGACCTTGCAATCGCGGCACTTGTTGACGCTGGCCCTTGAGGAGTTCGACACCCGCAAGATGCCCGCCAAGACCTCCTTGGCCGAACTTCTCCGCCTCGACCCGAAAGAGGCCGACTATCGCAGCATCGAAATTGCCGGCAATGACACGCTGGTGGTGTGTGTCAACGGCAACGAAAGCAGACCCTGGCAAGAAGAAAAAGCGTTCCTGCAAGCCCTACAAAAGCGTGGTTTTGCAGTGGCCGTGCTCGATCCGCGCGGCGTTGGTTCGCTAAGGCCCAAGCTCAGCGTCAAAGGCCGGGATTATGCCGATCCGTTGGTCGGAGTTGAGGAGAATCTGGGCTACAACGCGTTCCTGGTGGGCAAGTCGCTATTGGGGATGCGCGTGACTGACGTGCAAGCGGCAGTGCGGAAGCTGGCCGCGCAGAAAAAACGGTCGCGCATCATTCTGTGCGGCCGGCGTGACGCGGCCCTGATCGTTTGTTTGACCGCGGCTATCGAGCCCAGCGTCACTCATGTGGCAATAGAGCAAATGCCGTTGACGTACCGCTGGTATTTCGATCCGGTCGGCCGACCGATTAACGCGGCGAGCATCCTGCCATCCATGTTGAAGGATCATGGCGATATAGACCAGGTCTTGACCGCCATCGCTCCACGCAAAATTCTGAGCGCGGCCGGGCTTGGCAAGACGGCTGAGCGATTGCCGACGCTGCAACAAGTGGAAGGGCTTTTCTCCGAGAACTCTGCATTGCTGACGGATTGGCTGCAATGATAAACGGCACACGCCTGTATGCATGCTTGCCTCGGCGCGGCCGGAGGGTTAGGCTGGAACCATGCGAAAGTACATTCTACCGCTGGCATTGTCGGCCGGGCCGATGGTGCTGTTGTTCATGGTCACTGGTGGTTCGGCCATTGATCAAAGCCAGGAAGGCGTCGACTTTTTTGAGAAGAAAATCCGCCCGCTGCTGGCGGCCAATTGTTACGAATGCCACAGCGCCGCCCATAAGCAACGCAGCGGACTTTTGCTGGATAACCACGCCAGCATGCTCAAAGGCGGCGAGAATGGCGTCGTGGTCATTCCGGGCAAGCCCGAGGCCAGCCGGCTCATCAAGGCGGTACGTTACACCGATCCCGATTTGAAAATGCCGCCGCGCGGCAGGCTGACGGACGAGCAAAT
>DASRAT010000868.1:0-8209 GCA_035638015.1 Gemmataceae bacterium
AAGCGACCGTTGGCGACCTTCGGCTGCACTTCACGCGCGAGATGGCTCAGCCACGCGGCGGCTTCCAAGATGGTCAAAGCGAGGATCGGATCGTGTTCGAGAACAGCCGACGTGACCTCCATCGCAATTGACGCGAAATCGGTCGGACGATTGCCAGGGGCCTTCGCGAGACAACGCAGCGCGAGTGCCCGGAGCGAGCAGGCTGCGTTAAAGTCCGTACGATTCGAATCGAGGTCGATTCGCGGCTGTGTCTTGGCATGGGCTTGCGCCCAAAGCCGCAGGTCATCCTTCGGCGCCTGCAGCGGCGCCTTCCCCATGATCAGCTCAGCCAGCATGACGCCGTAGGCGTAAATGTCCGTCGCGGCGGTTTGCCTACCGTCGTCGGTCCAGAGTTCGGGTGCCATGTAGGGCGGCGTCCCGCGACGGCCGGCTCGGTTGGCGATGCCTGCGAGACCGAAGTCGGAGAGAAAGGGCCTACTTCCGACGTATAATACGTTGTCAGGTTTGATATCGCCGTGTACGAGACCGGGCACGCGCTCCGACACCTTTGTCATGGCGATCGCAACGCAGAGCGCGGCTGGGAGATACACCTCTGGCGGCAGTCCTCCTCCGGACGATTTTTCGACGGCGTCGCGGAGCGACACGTTTCCGTTGCCGTCGCCGTCCGCCACCACCATTGCGAGATGTGGTTTTTTGTCGATGAGGAAAGTTCCGAACACGGGGAGGACGAACGGAACGTCGGCCACCAAAGTCCACAGCGAATGTTCGCGCTGAAACGTGTCGGACATCTCGACGTCGAAGAAATAGCGATCATCGAAGGTCTTTAGCGCCACACGTCCTTCACTACTGTGCTTGTCTGAATCGAAGTGGCAGAGATAGACGATTCCCATGCCCCCCCGCTTGACCTCATCAACCACGAAGACCGCACCTCCCTCGGCCACGAGCCGCTGCCCCGCACTGGCTGCCTTCGCCTGAGTCGTGTCGCCTCCGCTGAAGAGTCTTCCAAGTGACTCGAATATTCTGGAGATCATCAGTCGTTCCCTTCGAGATGGAGACTGGAAACGTTCGTACCGATACCGTTGTCGATGGAGGCAGATTCCGCCACCCTCCGCAGGCTCACAAAACCATCGGGCTTCAAAACGTCGATCTTCTTGCGGATCTCTTCCACCGTCCGCGACTGCCGATCGTCTAGGATCGCCAGCAGGTAATGGCGCACATCGACGGTGGTCGCCCCAACCGTCACGGCGAGTGCCCGAGCCGCGATCGTCGTGCGGTCTTCGTCCACCGGCTTCGTGATTTCAGGTGAGCGCTGCGGATCAAGAAACTGTTTTTCGGCCTGGTTGCGCAGCCACCCGAAGATCTTCTCCGTTTGGGCGGCGAACACCTTCTGTATGTATGCAGGTGCGAGACGGCGGACAGTTAGCAGCTTGTGGGTTGTCTGAATCGCAAGCTGCTCCCGGGCACAAATCCTCCATTGCTCTTCTAATGCGGCGCGTAGCGGGGGCGTAAAATCAGGTTTTGCCACAGCGGCTTCAAGGCGTTTCAACTCGTCTTCGATGCTTTGGACGCTTTTCCTCGCTGCAACCGCCTCATGTTCAAGGCGCATCCGTTCGTCGACACGGTTTTCTAAGATGAGAGCCCGTTCGAGGCACGACAGCTTTTCGAATGCTAGGTCCCATTTCTTTTTAGCGCCCTCGAGTTCGATTTGCCGTCTGTGCGACGCATCCGACGCCCCCACATTAATTGTCGCGATCGTTTGTGGCCGCAGAGCTGGGCACATGCTCAAGAGGACGTCGCTGGGAGCGATGAAAGCGGTCTCCTTCAGGCGTTCACATTCGTCAGGGATCGTGATCGCGGATACCATTCCAATCACAAGCCGAGTACGCTGATTGAACAGTGGAGCGCCGCTGAACCCTTTGGTGATTTCAGAGGATCGGATTTGCAAGAGACACAGGCCGTCAGACCCTGACACGGGCCCGCTGACAACAGCGTGCGCCCAGAGGCCGTCGACGAGATCGACGTCTGGATAACCAAATGTCACGCACGCGTCGCCGGCTGCTCCGACGTCATGGCCCCAGCTAACTGGCGATATGCCGAGCGGCAGCTCACCCGAGTAAGCGAGGAATGCGATGTCTTCCTTTTCAGGGGGACGCCAGAGTGACGGCAACACGGAGGCATCGCACTGCTCGCCATCGTGGTGAAAGACGATACGGATTTTTTTGCACGGTTGCCCGTTGGCATCGGCTACAACGTGGGCGCATGTGACTATCAGCCCGATGCCTGCGACGAAACCAGTCCCTTGCGGCTTCCCATCGACATCGATTCGAACAACCGACCGTCGGAAATCTAGCGACATGGCAGTCGCACCTTTATGAATGTATGCCAGGAGCCCTTTGACGTTTGCCGTTCAAGCGCCGAAGTTGAACGTTGGGTCCAGCCTCGTACCTTTCATACCAAGCCGAAAAACGGTATACGTCACGTCGCGCAGCGGATCTTCAAACGCGCCAGCAAGGAGGTCCGCCTCGGTCACGCCATTAGGGACCAGTCTCCCGTATGCGGGAAAGTAGATGACATCGGCGTTGGAAAGGACCTTGAAGTCGCGGCCGCGAGCCATGATACAAAACCCTGGGCGCAGACAGCCCATCTTGATCCGAGTGTTCCCCCCGGTGAAGGAATCGCGCGCGTATTTTGACAGAGCCAACCGCAAGGGTAGGCTCTTGAACAGGGGCTCAGGCTTGCTATCGCCGAGCCTGTCCAGTAGTTCGTCCAGCACCTTGATAGCTTGATTGGTGATGGCCGGAAAGCCGAGGACGGAGACCAACCCCGCGCCAGTATCGCTTTGCATAAAACTGAAGATTCGCTTCCACCACGAAGGTTCCGTGTGCTTGACCACCTCAAACGACAAGCGACCAAGGCCGCCAGGTATTTCGATCGGTCTGTTGCCGAAAGCCTTCTGAAAGTCACCCTTCAAGTCCTTCCCAACGGGCTTTCGGTTGTTCGCTTGATCGTATAGTGTCAGGCCAGCCGCGATTGACCAAAAGAGCGTATCGAATCGCTTGTCCGTTGAACTCTCATCCTTGCCGAAATTGATACGCATCGTGGCCCGTGTGTCGGAGCCAACTTTCTCGCTTTCGGCAAGGTGGAATGAGAGCATCTCCAGAGCCACCAGAACGTCCGGTTCCTCCGGTCGACCGTCGATGGCCGGTTCCGAGCGGGAACACTCGAGGACGGAATGTCCATCGATCTGCGAACCGAGTTGAAAGACGACGAATTGATTCGACAGGTCGACTGCCGAACCGCGGTCAGCGGTAAGCACGAGACCACCCGGCTCTGCTCCGCTTCCCCGTGCGACTTTGGCTGTAGTGGCTTTCCCGTACTTGCTATCCACTAAGGTCAAAGAACTGATCACGTCATCCTGGGGGCTTGTGAAGAGCATGTTACCTCTTGCCATTGGGTATTATTATGACGAACTATAAGCCAGATTGTATTGATTGACCGTCAAATCGATGCCATCGCATAGATCTTCGCCTCCCAAGGAAAAATGGCTTCGCGGCCGACAAACGCCGGGTTGACGTCGCGCGGACCTTGGGTCAGCTCCACCCATTTGAAGCCTGCCGGCGGATGCACATTGGGCCAAGTGGGAATGACGTAGTCGGCGCCCTGTGCGGAGCCGAAATCGGAGAAGTTAGCCACCACGATCAGCGTGCGGTGCAACGCGGCGTTGCCGCGTTGCCAGACGAAGACGCGCTTGCCGTCGCCGAAATCGGTCCAAATGAACGATGTGTCGTTGACCGACAACGCCGGCTCTTTGATCCGAAGCGCGATTAGCGTTTTGACGTAGGCAAGGATTCTGCGGCGCATGGGGCCGTAGAATCCATCCCGATCCTCGTCTTTTGACTTGGTAGTAGGTCCGGCGAAGCAGCGGCTGAAATTCACGGGGTCGATCTGCTTGCCGCCGTTTTGCGTGACATTGCCCATGAAATCAAAGAGATCATGCTCGTCGCCGAACTCCTCGCCGGCCAGGAACATGGGAATGCCGACGGCGGTCATCAGGCAAGCGAAACCGAGCTTGATGCGTTTTTCGATCTGCTCATCGTCCAAGGAACGCAACATGGTAAAAAGCCGTTCGTGGCGAAAGCCTTCGACATCGTGCTTGGTCAGGTAATTGACCGCCTGGGCTCCATCAGTGAACTTGCCGCCGTTGCTGATGCAGTCGATGGCTTTTTTGATGGTGAACTCAAAATCGTCGCCCTCACTGCTTTGCCCTAATAAGGCCGCACGGATGCGCGATTGAAAGGCGTCATTCCATAGCCCGTCAAGACGCTGCTGCGTTAGCAGCGCCTTGGGCAAACTCAGTTCTTCGCCTACGACCAGGAATCGCGCATCGGCGCCATCGATCGGGTTCAAACCTGCGTCTTGCCACCTTTGTGCATGGGCGTCGCGACCTAGTTTCTTGAAGGCCTCAAGGAAATCCCAATTGGCCACGTTTTCGGCGCTGTCGATACGAATTCCATCGACTCTGAAATCCCGCATCCAACGGATGAGGTACACCAGCATGTATTGCTGCGCCGGCGAGATCAATTTTACCGTTCCGGAAACGGGATCATACGTTGTGATGAACGTGGAATAGCGCCACAGCGTGCTGCCGAAGCCATTGCGTGTTTCTTTGTGGCCGTCTTCGCCGCGGCCCGAGGTCTTGGCATCCACGTCATCCGGATGGCCCTCGGGATCGTCGATGTGAAAGGGGCCGGCATCGGCGCGGTTGTAAGGGTCCTCCTTGGCGAACGCCATTACCACGTCGATCAAGAAGCGAATGCCTTTACGGTGAAGAGCGTTTACCAGCACCGCCAGATCGCGATTGGCCGTCGGCGCCAGGTTGCCTTCGGGATAGCCCAGCTCAAAATCGGGCGCCAGGTAGTGCGACGTTCCATAACCCCATTCGCGCTTGAAGAAACTGTCCGCCGGCGGCAGTAGTTCGACGGCGTTGACGCCAAGACTCGCAAGGTAACGAGGAATGCTACCCAGACCCATGCCGGCAAAGTTCATGGGCGGAATGGATTCATCCACCAAGGCTGCAAGGTCGAGAAAAGTCGCCGCTCCACGCTCAGGTTCATTGAGCGACCGGCTCATCGCCCAGGCCGTGGGCAGCTCATAAATGACGAGCGCATTGTTGGGCGGAAGCGCAGCCGGGTTGTCAGGATCGGTAAATACCGGGGATTCGCCGTTGGGATCGGACTCGGCCAACTTGCCTTCGCCCAAGTATTTGATGACCGAGGCGGGTTGGGTGAATGCGCTCGTGCCGGGCGGGAACAGCCGCCAGTCGACGCAGCAGGAAAACGGGTCGGTAACGGCGACGCGACCCTTGGGCTGGTTGGTTGAACGGCTGTCATCGACTTCGAACCAATAGTGGTAAACCACGTCTTTGGTAAGTCCACACCCGGCAGCCGGGATTTCCCAAAGCCCACCGGTTTCACCGGCCGCACCGCTTGCCTTGGCCAGCACCACGTCGGGCAGTGCAATGAAGGTGGGCGGATTGCCATTGCGGATTGTACCAATGATGAGCCGTGGCGGTGTTGCCTGAGGGCTTGGAATCCAGATCACAAAGCGGTCCGTGCGCCGGTCCAGGATGTCTGCGCTGATGGGCATGGGATGAAACTGTCCTTTCATCGGAAGAAGGAGCGCCGCGTTCAGCGAGCGCTCCAAACCGAGGCGTGGAAGCTATGCTGCTTTTTCGAGTGGCCCGATAACTCGTTTATAGCGTAACCGTCAATTCCCAAGGCAGTGTCTTGGGCGAGTGGAAGGGATCACCGATGACCAGGCTGATGTGGGCCGTGCCCGGATGGTTCGCCCGAAAAATGACGCTGTTGGGAGGCCCCATAGGCGTCATCACCTTGCCATCGTCTCCGATGACCGCACGGACGTAAGGCCCAAGCATCTCGATGGATTCCTGGCCAGAGAGTACACGGCCGCCAGTCGCGGAAAAAGTCACGGCATCACCTTGCTGGATCGTCAAGCACCCTAAAGTTTCCTGTTCGTCCTGCACTTCAATCAATCGTGCCATGAAACTTCCTCGCTTCCGGTCGGCCGTTATCTGGCCCGATTACAACGCTGGTGAATCAAACTCTCACCTCAACATCCTCGGATTCCGGCCAGTATTCTTCCATCTCGGAGGACGCATGGCTTGGCTTTGGATAGATTTTTCCGCAGAATTCATAATCCGTGGGATCGATGTCGGTCCCGCCGAGAATGGGTTTGCCGTCCTTGGTGATCAAACCCGGAAGTTGGTAGCACATGATCGAGGTTTGGTCCGCGGGTGTGCTCATGAGCGAGGCTTCGTCCAGAGGTGTCAAGACCTGCGCGTCAACAGTTGCTTTATCCCAGCCTTGAGTGTCCAAGAACCATTTGTAGGCTTTGGGCGGATCGATTCGGGCAACCAGAGTTTTGCGCATATGTTCATGGGGAAAGCCAAGCGTATGTCCCGTTTCGTGCCGCACCACCCGTTTGTATTCGGAGTCGGCCGTGCTCATGGTAAATCCCTGCAGATTCATGGTCTGGCGATTCCTGGGAATGTGCAGGATGTCGGTTCCAAGGTAGGACCAAAAGCCACCCGAACCGCGCGAAATCCGCACGTCGCCGGTGCCATTGGTGCCAACAAAGGAAATGCTGCCGGTCTTGGTCCAGGCGTTCATGTGGCTGATAATCCGCGCCTTTAGATCGGCGGGCGTGCTTTCCATGAAGCTCACTGTCAATATACGAGGATGCGGCCCCCAGTATTTGGATGTCACCACTGCGATCCGCAACGGTTCGGTTACGGCATCGCCATCGCCCAGCGCCGCTTGCGGACCAAATGCAGGTGCATTCACGGGATTGATGTTGATGGCGGTTCTGGCAGCCTTGACCAGCAACCGCTTGGGAAGCGATTTGAGCACACAGCCATGCCCTGCTGGCTGCGACTTTTCTTCGGGGACTGTTTCGCCCAAGTCATAGCCTTCGAACTCCTTTTCCTCCTTGAGAGCCCTTCCGGCCATCTCTGCAATTCGAGAGAGGGTAGCGGTAACTGTCTGCGAATGGACCATATCTAACTCCTACGAGAACAGAAATCGGCGCCGATTCGGATTACGTTTCGGCGCCGTCAACCAATCAGCCGCCGGCCCCATTGGCCGGAGGAGGGTTTGAAAAAGAAGTACCTGCAATTACTCCTTGTTGGCGAGATCCTGCACCTGTTTGAGACGGCGGTGGCATGGCCGGCACAAAGCTCCCCAAGGGAAGTCCTACCTGGTAACTCCGCAACATCACCGATTGCCCCTCACCTTTGGCGAATTGTTTTTGGCCGGCGTTGATTTTCTCAAAGTTCGGGACACCAACATTTGAGGACGGCGCAAGGTCCAACCACCGATTCTTACGACTGTCCCACAATAGGACGCTCAACTTCGCCGTCACCGAGTGGCAGCGGACGCCCGCGGTGTCCTGCGGAACTCGTCAAGGGCCTGCCGCAAGAAAATCGCAAAAAAACAAGCATCCGCTTTGTCGCAGTCGCGACATTTCGGTGGCAATAGTGTGGCATTTGGAAATGTCCAACCTCGGCAAACCCAAGCCGGCTGCGGGAGAGCAGAACATCGTTAAGATTCCATTAACGATTTGGTGGTAGCGTAAAATGAGGCATGATTCGCATTACGCAGCAGGATTCTGCCCAGTCCGCCAAGGCGTATTACGCCACGGCGGATTACTACAGCGAGGGGCAGGAAATCGTCGGCTCTTGGGGTGGCAAGGGCGCAGCGCGGCTTGGTCTGGAAGGAATGGTGGATAAGTTTTCCTTTGAGCGGCTGTGCGACAACCTCGATCCCAGGACCGGAAAGCCGTTGACGGTGCGAACGCGATCGGACCGGACCGTGGGGTACGACTTCACCTTCAGCGTGCCCAAGTCGGTGTCACTGCTTTACGCCTTAAGCGGTGACCAGGAGATCATGGAGGCGTTCCGGGACGCTGTCAACGAAACGATGCGTGAGATTGAAACGCAGATGAAAACCCGCGTGCGCACAAAAGGCCAGAACCATGACCGCACCACCGGCAACATGGTGTGGGCGGAATTCATTCACACCACGTCGCGGCCGGTGGACGGCCTTCCGGACCCGCAGCTGCACGCTCATGTCTTCGCATTCAACACGACCTATGACGATGAAGAACGCCGCTGGAAAGCCGGCCAGTTCCG
>DASRAT010000869.1:0-5933 GCA_035638015.1 Gemmataceae bacterium
GCCGCTGGCAACGGAGAAGTCGAGGTGTATGAGAAAGATGGCGTCAAGCTCGCGACGCGGGAGTTCACTCTCACGCGCGGGGGCGTGACGACGGTGCGCGTAACATCGCCGGGCAAGACGCCCGCGGCGCCCACCGGAACAAAGGGTACCGACTTGCTCGCCAACAGCGGCGCCAAGGCAGTGGCTTGGCTACAAGAGCAAACAGTCTTTGGCCCTGACAGCGAGGTGGTGAAAGACGCGACCACGCACATCGCCACCGCCCGAACACTGGGGCACGGGATCATTGTCAAACTCGGCCCGGGTCTCATCAAATCACAGAAGCAAACTTGGCTCTGTGTCCGCGCGGGCGGGTTTTTCGTGTTCGAATTGACGCCCGAGCAAGACAAAAACAGCGCCATCCGCGAACGCGGCCTCGTGACGGACCAGACGGAAGGCGACGACGCCCCCCGTCGCGACCCGCCGGCCGCTACGGTGCTGTCCTTGAAACTCGACCAGGCAACGGCGCTCCCCGCGGACGAGCAAGCTACTGGGAAGGTCTCGTTCAAGGTGTCGGAAAAGTGTGAGGGTCATTTCGCACTGCGGTTCTCCATTCAAGTGGAAGACCTGCACCATACCCGATATTGTCAACTTGACCGATTGGAAAACGACGCGGTCGACTTTTCCTTCCCCGCCTTGAAAAAGGGTACAGGGACTGCGGTCATGTTCGTTGACGTGGTGTCGTTTGCTGGCGCAGATCGAAGCGGCCCCGTCACTGTGCGGAGCAATGCCATAGCTCAACTGGTGCACATTGGGCCGAGCAAAGGCGAGAAGAAATAAGTGCAGTGCCTTGTGTCGCGATATTGTCACCTAGTTTATGGAGGTTTCCTCATGCGGCGGTTCACTTGTTTCGCAGCGGCGGTCCTCGGAAGTGCCATCCTCGCCATGACATCGCAGGCGGCGGTTGGCAAAACCGACAAGGAGTTGCTCCAGGGTACCTGGACGGTGACAAGCTTCACTGTCCAGGGGAAAGAAGTGGGCAATCCGGGCAAAGTCAAAGAGTTCCTCATCATCTTCAAAGGCGACAACGTGAGCAAAAAAGGCGACGGGCAAGAGGATGGCCCGTTCGCATTCACGCTTGACAGCACCAAGAATCCCAAGGAGATCGACATGGCCGGCGTGCCAGAAGCCACCAAGGGGATTTATGAGTTAAAGGACGACGTGCTGCGCATCGGCATGGGTGAGAAGGGTAGGCCCAAGAGCTTTACGGACGCCGAAATGATCATAACGCTCAAGAAAATGAAGGGGTAGCGTCGCCACTGTCAAGCAACACGAATGCCAGTTTTTTCAGAGTTTTTAGCATCGTTACATGGAGAACGCACATATAGGCCCGTAAACGGGCCTATATGTGCGTTCTCCATGTGGTGATGCTAAAGACTCTCTTTTCACGTGTCCTCTTGAAAGGTTTCCAATGCTTCGTCTCCAATGCGCGTGCGGCAAAATCTTGAACATCAACGAATCGCTGATCGGCAAAAAGATCAAATGCCCCGCCTGCGCTGCCATTCAGGTCGTCAAGCATTCTGTCTCCGGCGGTCCAATGCAAGATCGGGATAAACGCAACTCGCCGGCGCCGAGGCCGCAGGCGCCAGCGGCAAAAGTCCCCTCCAAAGCCACCGCGCCTGTCAAACGCCAGGCCGACGACGATGACGAGCCGCGGCCGCGCAAGAAGCCAGCCAAAAAGAGCAATAACGCCCCGCTGCTACTGATTGGCGGCGGTGTGGCATTGGTCGTCGTGTTGGCGGCGGCCGTGTACGGCGCTTACGCCTTGGTGAGCAGCAGGAACAGTGGCGCTGATCAGGCCGTTGCCAAGGCCAAATCGGACCCGGCCAAAACGGAGAAGCAGCCGGCCAAGACAGAGCCAGTGAACAAGAAAAGCGATGCGCAGAACAAGGGGGATAAGGAAAAAACGCCGCCAAAGAAAGACCCGCCGCTACCCGGCAAACCGCCGGCTGGCTGGCAGGAATACTCCAATCCGGGCCTCGGCTTCTCGGCGTTTTTCCCGGAAGGAAAAATCATCGAATCCAAAAACGAGCTTTTTGGTGGCATTGGCGTGCGGGCGAATTTTCAGCATTTCGACTTCGAGGTCAACCGCAGCTGCACCCTCACTGTTATGACGTTCCAAGAAGCGCAAAAGTCCTTCCACGCGCCTGAGGACTTCGAGAGTTTCAGAAAGCAATCCATCAGCAGCGGCAAGCTTTTGAGCGAACAGACGATCGCGCTCGATGGCCATCCAGGCGTCGAAATCGAGGTTCAGACCCAGCCGGGCTGGAAAATGCTGGTCCGCATCTACAACGCTGCGGGGCAGGTTTTCATGTTGGAGGCGAGGGCGCCCGACGGCCCCGGAGCAGCGGAGTATAACAGGACTTTTGTGGAATCGTTGCGCCTGGTAAAGGGGGTGATTGCAGAATTGCCCCGCGACAATGAGGGAAAGGAAAAGGAACAGCCCACTCCTGTTACCGGGCCTGTCCCATTGGAGCTTACAGCCAACGCCCCCAAAAATTGGAAGTTCACCGAAGCGAAAGTCGGCGTGAAATTTTGGGTGGATCGGGATTATGTAATGACCGACCTTCCCCAGGAGCTTAGTGGCGCGCTATTGCTCCAGCGCGACGCCGCCAATGCCACGAAATGGTTGGCCCCAGCCATGCTGCGAACCAACACCGATGCACATGTCTTTGCGCTTGTCCGGTGGAAAAATCAGGGCAAGGACATCCTGGACCACGCCGCATTCACCCAATTACAAGGCGATGGATGGCCAACAGTGTCTTGGAAAGTGAAATCGACTTTCCCGGGTAAAGAAAATTGGCAATGGAAAGCACTGACACTGCTAACCGGCATCAAAAAAGGCGATGTCGTCCTGGATTTGAAATCAGTGAACTGGCCAGGTGCCGCTGTCGTGTTCGTTTTCAAGCCACAAGCACCGGCAAAGGTTGCCGGCGAGCCCAAGCCGCCCGCCGGCTGGCAGGCTTATTCCAATCCCGCTTTGAATTTCAGCGCATTGCTCCCGGCCGGCAAAATCGACCTGCATGAGGAAAAAAGTCCGGATGGCTCGGTCACAACGAGTTTGCTGTTTCTGGATGGCAAAACCGGCAGAACGTACGGCATCACGGTCAGGGCGCTGTCAAAGGATCTTGTGGCAAGCCTGGGTCCGGACTTCTTCGATGCCCACAAAAAAACCGTGGTCCAATTGTCCAAGCCGGTAAGCAACAAAAATATAACGCTGGATGGCCACCCTGGTTTTGAGATGGTCATCGAGGTAGACGGCGGCGCGAGGATGCAACACCAGCGCAGTTACTACGTCGCGGGTGTCCTTTACACGTTAGGCTTTATCGCCTCCGACTCCAAAGAAAACGCGGAGGCGAGAAAGACCTTTCTGCAATCGTTCCGTTTGCTAAAGGCAGCCAAGGCGGCCAACGGAAAGCCGGCCTCGTTGGCCCCTGAAAAGAAATTGCTGGCAATGATCGAAAATCTCGTTTTCAGCTTCGACAACAAGCTGCTTGCCGCACACGAAGGGAAAAAAACGGGGATAAACCCCAAAGCGAACGTGTGCAAAGCTCGTGGCAGGGGAGCGAGCAACGGGGTTGCCGTCCTCGTTCCCGCTTAAGATTTCGGCCAAGGCCGAGCCGTGGCGAGGTGGACTTCAAAGAAAAGTCGGCTCTTCCGTTTTTGTCCGCGAACCATTGAAAAAGAGGCCCAGTGTTGGGTACCTCTGCGCTGTCTATGCAGGAAACAGGCGTGTGAACTGAACTTTCCCCGACATGGACAACAGGCATTAAAACCTAATTTCACGCGCGGTCGCAGTCAGTACGAAATCCTCTCAAGCCTTGACCAGCATTTCCTGTTGCCGGTTTCTGGCTTTGACCCGTTCCTGGTGCGATTGCTCGGCTGTATTGGACGCTACGCCGTCGCCAGAAGGAAAACCGGGGCCGTTTTCGTCCGTTTGTTCGGACTGTAACGTGGTTCCTGCCGGCGATGCCTCAGCAATATGCAAGACTTGCGGAGCGGCGTCAACAATCGCCTCGCTCCGGCGGCGTATGCGCGTGGTGACTGGCTCCTCCCCTGCCGCACGGGGTTTTTCGACTCGCTGCGGGGTAGCGTCGATGGTATGGGCAGCTTTGAGTGCCTTAATCCGCTCGGCCAGTTGTGGCGCCGTTGGCTGTGATTCGGCGTTTGGCTCGGCAGTTACGCCGGAAAGTGCGGTTTTGAGTTGGTCTCGTAAGGTGCTCAATTCCACCAGGTAGGCGTCATGGGCGAAGGGTTTGCCGCGGCACCGACGACGTGGGCCAACAACGCATTGCCGCTGCTCATCCCTCGCCAAACCGCGTCTTTTTGGTGCTGGCGAAGCGTAATCGCTTGATTCATGCCGGGAAAATCGAGGTGTGAGCCGTCAAACAACCTGGGCCGGAGGTTATTGTAGGTGTCGTTGTAAATCCGCACGAGCCGCTCGGTGCGTTCAGGGTCGGTGAAGATCCATGCCTTAAACCGTTCCTTGATCTGCTTCTGCTTTTCCTTGGCTGCCAGTGTCGCTTCCTGATTGACGATCCTTTCCTCGCGGTCCCCACTCTGGATCGTGTCGTAAATAATGGGCGTTTTCATGTTGAGGGCCAGCTCGAAGAGCCATGTGCCATTGGCGCGCAGCGTGCCGAACTCGGAGGTTGCGGCAACCGACTGCTGTGCGGTGTAACCGGCCTCCAGACTCCATACCGCATCTTTTTTGAGGTGAGCGACTTTGACGGCCTCAGGCTCGACGCGGAACAATTCGACGGCAAATGCCTGAATGTCGCCTTCTGGTATCCACGGGGCGCCCAGATTGGCGTCGATGTCGCCGGGTTGCATGGGCTGTTTGAACCGTGCAACACGATTGCCTCGCTACGGTATGAAGGTGCCGAGGGCGAGGGAAGCATTGTCATCGCCCGCAAGAATCACGCGGCAATTGATCAGCATGTCACTTTTGCCAATCCGGTCAACCTTGCCGAATTTCGAGCCTCCCGCAAACTTTTGGAGATGTGCCGAGGATCGATGGCGTTGATTTGCAATTCCCACGCCATTCACGCCCTTGGGATGGTGACGGACCGCTACGATCCTACGGCCGAGGACGTTTTTGTAATCCGATTTGCCCAAAAGCACACCTGGGAATTAGTGCACGCTTCGCAGGTTCTCATGCGAACGTCCTACGGTAACCCCACCCTGCTACATGCGGCATTCAATTCAGCGCGGTTTGCGGAAATCCTTGGCCGCGTCATCCCCGGCGTGGCGGAGGCAACTGTCAATCACCTCATTTCCCTAGCAGAAAAGGTTGCGGAGGCTGAGCACGGCACGACGTTGGTCATTTCCCGGCGAGCCAAAGACGAAGCTGTCCGGCTTGAAACGCAAAGCACACGATTGGAACCTATTGCGCTTACCCCGGACATGCTCAGCCAGATCACAACCATCGACGGCGCTGTGTTGATGACACCCGACGCTGAATGTCATGCGATTGGCGTCATCCTCGATGGCCGAGCAACGCCGAAGGGAAATCCCTCGCGCGGCTCTCGGTATAATTCTGCTGTCCGCTACGTGGAACAGGAGAAGGACTGCGTGGCAGTGGTCGTGTCCGACGACGGGATGATCGACATCCTGCCCGACCTTCGGCCCCGCATTCGACGGTCAACTTTTGAAAGCATGATGCAGCGTTTTCATGCACTTTCGGCTTTTTCGGCTCCCGATTACTCCGAATATCACGCGGTTATGGACTGGCTAAGCAAGCACCGGTTTTATTTATCGAACTCGGCGTGCGACGAAATCAATCGACTGTGGAAGTCAATCTGCGACAAGCTCCCGCGTGAGGGATTTCGCACCCTGTACGATGCATTCACGCCAAACACAGACATGAACGCCATTTACCTCATTGATGATTAGTC
>DASRAT010000870.1:0-3699 GCA_035638015.1 Gemmataceae bacterium
TTCAAGGTCGATAATGCGGCAACGGTGACCGGCCTCGAAGTAATGGTTTACAACACGGCCGGCACCTATCCGGCGGATTCCATTGATATTTCCTCGCTTGGCAAAGTTATCTTCACAGCTCCAATGTCCGGCACCTATCAAGGCATCAATTTCTTTCAGGATCGAAGTTTGACGAAAACCCTGACTATCACCAGCGTCGGCTCGGTGGCGATTGCCGGCGTCGTCTATGCGGCCCAGGGCCCGGTGAACCTGACCGACAGCGCCGCCGTCGGCGTAAACATCCTCGGCGGCGCTTATGTTTGCGACTCCATGCAGATCCAGGGTCTCGGCAACATCTCCATAGACCTTGGCTTGAATCGTCCGCGTGTACCCGAAGTGCACTTGGTCGAATGACAACCGCTTTCCTTTTTTTTCAAGGTATGCCGTGATTGCCAACGAAATTCAATTGGATGCTCCGTCGGAAACCGTGGACGGTTTGCAAACCTTCCTGCGCCACTTGCGGGACAGCAAGCTGCTGGACGACAGGCAGCTCGAGGAAGTGGTGCGGCAATGCGGCCCCGGTGCGGATGCCAGCGGCGTTTCCAAAGCGCTCATAGACAAGGAATTGCTCACCCGTTTTCAGTTCGCGCGCATTGCCGGCGGGCGGGCCAGTCAACTGGTCATGGGCAAATACCATTTGCTTGACGAGCTGGGCCGCGGCTCCTTTGGGCGCGTGTTCAAGGCCAAGCACACCGTGATGAACCGCTTGGTGGCGCTCAAAGTCATCACGCCTGAATTGTTGACTGACACTCAGATTCGCAGCTGGTTTCGCCGCGAAGTGCTGGCCGCGACACGGCTTCAGCATCCGAACATCGTGATGGCCTTCGACGCCGACGAAATCGATCACAACCTATTCCTGGCCATGGAATACGTGGATGGTCCCACCTTGGAGACCGTCGTGGACGAGGAAGGCCCGCTGGAAATTCATCGGGCCATGACGATGATGCACCAGACGGCGCTGGCCCTGCAACATGCCCATGAACAGGGGATGGTCCATCGCGACATCAAGCCGGCCAATCTGCTGCTGCCGCGTCAGGGTCCGTCCGCCAACAAAGGCGTGGTGGTGAAAGTGGTTGATTTCGGTTTGGCTCGCCTCTATCCGAAAACGTCTCCGCAAAATCAAACGCTCGACAAGGAAACGGGTTTTGTCGGCACGCCATGTTTCATGTCACCCGAACAAGCGCATGATCTGCATGACGTGGATATTCGCTCGGATCTCTACAGCCTGGGTTGCACATATTACTATGCACTGACGGGCAGCGCTCCCTTTTCGGGAAGGACGCTGGTCGAGATCCTTGCCAAGCATCTGGCAGGCGACGCCAAGCCGCTGGAACACTTTCGGCCAGAAATCCCGCCAGGCTTTGCCGCCGTTGTCCGGCGACTCATGGAAAGGAAACCGGAAAAGCGTTTTCAAACGCCTGAAGAATTGGCAAGCGAATTGAGCTATTTGTTGGCTCCGGGATCAAATTGGGCTCACCAAGCGCAACCCGCAAAGGAAATTGCTGAACCCACTACTTCGGAAAACGTAAGTTTCGAAGGCGATCCACAGCTGGAGTTTGTGCAGTCGGCACTGATGCAGTCGGATTATCGTGCTACTCACGTCAGCAACTTGGTGTCCTTGGAAACCAACCTCCCCAACTGCGCCGTGCCTCAAGAAACCGCGAGTTCGGCAAATGCCGGCTCCACAAAGCCGTCCGCCCAGGTCGATACCGCTTCCGTGTGCCACATGGAAACGGAAAGAACCGGCGATCCTGCCGCACTGCGCGATGTGTGGCGACAGTGGTTTGCGATTGTGCAACGCCTGGCGGCAGGAGAAAAACTGCGTCTGGATACAAATAGCTATCGGCATTTGCATCGCGAGCTGTTGCAAGCCGCAAAGGCACTTGCCAAATCCCAAGACTCGCCCGTCAAGTGCTTGGCCGAACGCGTGGAGACCGTGGTCGAACCGTGGCTGACGCCGCAAACCCTTTGCTCCCTGGATCGATCCACCTGCGCGGCCTTGCACCGGACCTGCCAGGATTTGGACAAAGCGCTCGGCGGTTCAAAAAAGGCCAACCGTTTTGGTCCTGCCATTGCCGCATTTGTCGCCTTGTGCGCCATCTTGGCATTGGAATTTCTCGTCGTCGGCTCGCCAATGCGTTTGATTTCCAGCTCGGCTGCTCAGCGTGATCAGTTCTGGCGCGGCAACTTCATCGGCCTTGCCGCCGGCACAGGCTTGGCCTTTGTTGTAAGTCTTGTCATATTTATCGCCACCAAGAGACGATCCGAAAGACGCGCCTGATATGCAACATTCCTTAAATTTGCTGGCGATTGCCGATCATGCATCAAGCGTGGAGCACGTGCTCCACGACTTGCGTGAGGTCGGCTTTGAGCCCGATTGGAAACAGGTCGCCGACGAATGCTCGTTTTTGCAACGCTTGAAACCACAGCTGGAATTGATCCTTGCATTCCACGGTATGACAGGGTTCAACGCCTTCAGTGCGCTGCAGATTCTCCAGGAACAACGCCTGAATATCCCGCTCATCGTAGTTGGCGGGCCTAACAACGCGGAGCAAGCCGTCTTGGCCATGAAACGCGGAGCGGCTGACTATGTCCCTCGGCAAAGGATTGGCAGCCTGGGCCTTATTGCCGCCAATGCGATTGCCAACACCGCACAGCACCTGCGCCGAGATTCCCTGGCGCAAGCGCTGGCCAACAGCCAATACCGCAAAAAAGCAATCCTCAAGGCCGCTCCCGATGCCATCTTGACTTTCGATGGCGACGGCCGCATCGTTGAAGCCAATCCGGCCGCCGATCTGTTGTTTGCCAATGGCAAGCTTGTCGGCAATCGCCTGAGCGATGTCATCATGGCTTCTTCGCTGCTGAGCGACACCAACGAATGGACAACCTGGCTGGCCGCCGATGAAAACCCGTTGCTGGGAAAATATGTGGAGATCAATGCCATCCGCAAGGACGGCCGGACCTTTCCTGCCGAAGTGAGCATGGTGCGCATTCCCGCTTCGACACCTGCATTGTCGACCTGTTTCATCCGCGACATCAGTGCCCGCAAACAATTGGAAGCCGAGGCCCTGGGCAGACAGACCACGACACTGGAAGCCGTAATCAACAGCATGGCGGACGGCGTTGTCGTTGCCGACAACCAGGGACGGATAATGTTGATGAACCCGGCCGGGGAGGCAATGGTCGGCCTTGGCGCCACTGATGCACCTTCTCAAGAGTGGCCGATGCATTTTGGCCTTTTCCGTCCCGACGGCAAAACCCCTTTGCCGGCCAACGAAGTGCCGTTGTGGAGAGCGTTACTGGGCGAGGCACAGGATGAAGTCGAGGTTTTTGTGCGCAACGCACGCCTTCCGGAAGGAACGCTGCTGAGCGTCAATGCCAGGCCGATTGTCTACGGCACGGGACCAGTCCTGGGCGCCGTCGCCGTATTCCGGGATATTACGCATCGCCGTCGAGCAGAAGAAATGCTGCGCAAAAGCGAGGAGCAGTTCCGCAAGCTTTTCGAGGAGGATTTGACAGGCAATTTCATCGCCACCGCGGAGGGCAAAATCACAGCGTTTAACCCGGCCTTTGTCCGCATGTTTGGCCACCACGCCAACAATGGGCACTTGGATTTGAATGTGGCAGCGCTATTCCGCAATCCCGAATCCTGGCAAGAAC
>DASRAT010000871.1:0-4042 GCA_035638015.1 Gemmataceae bacterium
GTACTCAAGTAAATGGTTAGCGAAACTTGGTCACGACAAAAACCGCTAATCCCAGCCGTCTCAAGGCCCTACTTTCTCATGGGCACGAAACCGCCATACCAAACCCGCCCCCGCCGCCATTGCCGGCAGCGCCGCGATTTGCCACCATAATGGCAATTGCTGCAATTCCACCGCCCCGTGCCGGCCTGCATTCAGGTACATGATTAACACCAGCAAGGCGTTGAAGGCCGCGTGCAGCACCATTCCCGGCAGCACGCTGCGCGTCTGCCAGCACACCCAGCCAAGCAATAAACCCATCAAGGTACTGGGAATCAGTTTGTCGAACTGCACCACACAGTGAAACAAACCGAACAGAACGGCCGAGACCACAATGGTCAAACGTTGGCCGGTTTGGGCACGCAAAGCGCTAAACAGGTAGCCGCGGAAGAACAATTCTTCCGCCATACCCATGAGGGCCAATGCTCCCGCCACGAAAGCGATGTTGTTGCGCAGCCAGCTTTGGATCAAGGCGCGAGCGTGCTGCTCCATCTCGTTGGTGAGAAAAATCAGGCCAGCTTCTCGGAGCCACATGCCCACCTGAAAAATGGCCGGCACCGCGCCAACGGCCAGCAACAGGGCAGCAACAAAAGTGATGGCGGGCGGCTTCGTCAGTTGCAAGCCGCTTTGGAGGTTAATCCGACCCAGCAGGCACGCCAATAGCGGCACCACGGCGAATAGCAGGCCCGTGCCAACTAATTCGTATGCGAGTTGGGAATCCCGCGGTGCCCTGGCCACCAGGCCGCCAACCAGAAAGATGGCCGGCAGAAACAGTGCCAAACATAAAAGCGCCGCCGACACCGTGGCCGTTTTTCGCGTTTCCTCCGGCCGACGAAACATGTCCGACCAGCTGCTTTGCTCGCTAAACAGCACCGCCTCGGCCCCGAAGATTCGTGCTGCCACGGTGATCGCGGCCGCGGCATAGACGAGCGTGGAACTGACCACGATCAGGCCAACAGCCGTGGTCGCCGTCCCTTCCGACAAATCGCGGGCCAGCAGGACGATATTCACCAGCGGCGTCACTGCAAGGATGCCTTTCAATTCCAGTCCGGGGATCATGCCTAGCACGCCAGGGGCCAGTGACACGAGCATCAACGGCACCAGATACGCCTGCGCCTCCTTGAAACTGCGGGCAAAGCTGGTCAAGGCCAGCAGCACCGCAGAGAAAAAGGCCGCGAACAACAGCAACAGAAAGAACAGTTCCACTACCAATTCCACCGTGACGCCGCTTTGCTTGAAAACCTGGCCGGTCATGTTGTTGAGCTGAAGGGTGACGAGCATCATGGCCAGGTTGATCGTGGCTGTCATCATTGCCACGACGACGACGGCGATGTACTTGGCGAACAGGAGGGACATTCGCGGAACGGGTGCGGCCACCAGGATTTCCAGCGTGCCGCGCTCGCGTTCGCCGGCGGTCAGATCGATGGCGGGATAGACGGCGCCGGTGATGGTCATCAGGATCAAAATGAGCGGCACCAGGGCGGTTAGCGATATGGTCGATATCGGCTCGTCGGACTCGATGGCGTTGCGAAGGATGCGGACCGGCATGGCGGTTTGGTGCACGTGGTGGCGATCCAGTGCGGCTTGCACCACGCGGGCGTTGGCCAGGGTGTTTTGGTGCTCCAGATAGGCAACTAACTCGCGGGACCGCGAAAAATGCACGAGGTAGGTGATCTTCCAATCGAGGCCCACGGGATTGTCTTCGCCATGCTTGGGCTGCGGCGCCGATTTGCTCGGCTGTACGCCAGGTGCATAGGTCACATCCACTGCGGCGTCGATGTCACGGCGAATGAGGTCGTCGATGATATAATTCCTAACCTCGACGATGATCGCAGGGCGTGGCTTGGCGCCGATTTTGATGGGGTCGAAGCGCGACATAAAGCCCAGCGGCTCATTGGCCGCCCGGCCTGCATACAACAACGTGCCGGCTAGCAAGGGCCCACCTGTCGTCGATGGAGTCTCCAACCCGATGATGCCCGCCACACGCTCAAATTCCACTTCGGCGGAGAGGGCAAGGAAGCGTTCCACCTGGCGCTTTTGCTTGAAATCTTGCACGCCGATGCGATACGGCCGATCCGCGTCGGGCCGAGGCAAATAGGCCAACAGGAACTGGCGAAAGGCGAAACTGAGCAAGGGATAAAGCAGCAGCGGCATCAGCACCAGCGTCAGGATGGTGCGGCGGTCGGACAGAATCTCCCAAAGCTCCTTGCGCGCCAACCGCAACACGCGGGCCACGCTTTGCAGGATCGACTGCCACGACAGGGAGTGCTGTTTACTCATGCCTGCGGCGCTCCTTCGCTGGGGCGGCGCAGCGCCGGCTCAATGCGCGACAATTTCAAAAACATTTGGATAAGGCTTTGGCAAGCAGTCTGCTCGCGTAATTGTTCCAGCGTGCCTTCGCAAACGAGTGCGCCCTGGTGCAATAAGCCGAAGCGATTGCACTGGCGCTCAGCCTCGTCCAGGTGATGCGTGGACAGGATTACTGCTTTGCCCTCGCCGCGGAGATGCGTGATGTACTCCGCAACAACTTGAGAACCGACCACATCGAGCCCGAGCGTGGGCTCGTCGAGCAACATCACCGCTGGTTGATGGATCAAGGCGCGGGCCAGGTTGACGCGCTGCTTTTGGCCGGTGCTGAGCGTGCCGCAGCGGCGCTGCAGCAAATCGGTGAAACCGAGCAGATTGGCGAGGCGGTTTAATTCCGATTTGGCTTGAACTGGCGGGACGGCGTAAAGATCGGCGAAAAAGAGCAACATGCTGCGGACCGTCAAGCCACCGTAAAGGCCGGCGCTGGCGGAGACCAGGCCAACGCGGCGTTTGACCTCATCGGGCGATTCGTCGGAAGCATAACCGGCGACAGATGCCTGGCCGGAGGTGGGACTGAGCAGGCCAAGCAGCATGCGAAGGGTTGTGGTTTTGCCGGCGCCATTGGGACCGAGCAGGCCGTAGACCTCGCCTGCGGCGACGGAAAAGGAAAGATTGTTGACTGCGAGAACGCTGCCGCCGCCGGGCAGGTTAAAGCGCTTGGTAAGTTCGTGAACCTGGATCATCGACCACCTTGCGCCTAGGAGCAGACACGATTTGCCGTATGCGATGATGGTATAGCATCGGGGCGCGGCAGGAAAGCGCGATTCAGAATGGGCGGTTTCCTGGTTGTGAGAAGAAGGTACTACCCTGTCGCAAATCGAAAGCAGGAATACTGGCATCCAGCGGCAGACACGTTAAACTGTGGGCAAGGCCTCTGCCATGTTTTCCGCCTGGAGCTCACTTATGAAACGCTTTACCTTGTGTGTGATGCTGGCCACATTGTTAGCGGGCTATTCAACTATCTCGCCGCCGACTCACGGACAGGTGGCGGCCGTGCAGAACCGGTTTACGGTCCCCGAAGGCTTTCGGGTCGAAGAAGTTGTCCGCATACCGGCCGACGACCCCAAATTCTCGCTGGTCAACATGTGCTTCGATGCCAAGGGCAGGCTGCTGGTCTCGCGCGAGAATGGGCCGATTCTGCTCTGCACCGATCCCGACAAGAACGGCGTGTTCCAAAAATTGAAGCCGTATTGCACGCAGGTCACCAATTGTCAGGGCATGTGCTGGGTGAAAGACGCATTGCTTTTGGTAGGCAGTGGCCCTCAGGGCGTGGGACTTTATCGCTGCCGTGATTTGAAAGAAACGGGCAAGATTGACGATGTCAAACTCTTGCACGCCATCGACGGCGGGATGAGTGCTCACGGGCCGCATGCCATCTTGTATGGGCCTGACGGCTGGCTTTATCTGGTGCTAGGCAACCAAGCCTGGGCGAAGCTCGGCAAGGACGCCGCCAAGAATGGTGTCAATCCTGACAAGTTGGCGGCCAATTCGCCGCTCAAACGCTGGCCGACGGGCGGCAGAGGACCGGACCAGGGCAAAGCGAAAACCACCGAGGACGTGCTGCTGCCTCGATTGAACGACCCGCGCTCCAAAATCAATGATACTCTCGCTCCCGGCGGCACCATTTGGCGCATGGACC
>DASRAT010000872.1:0-5553 GCA_035638015.1 Gemmataceae bacterium
TCCTTGGCCTCGGGTCCAATGACACCCAGGGCATAAAGAGCCTCATTGCGTGCTTGGGGCTGGTTTTTCTTGAGCACCGCAATCAGATCGGGCACGGCCTTGGCACCAAAGCGAGCCAGGGCATCGGCACTCGCCCGGCGCACGTCGGCGTTGCCATCTTCCAGAGCTTTGAGCAAGGCGGGCATGGCCACGGCCGGTTCTGGATTGATGTGCCCGAGGGAGTAGGCGGCTTTGCGGCGGACGCCATCGCTGGAATCTGCCAAAAGCGCCACCACTTTGCCCGCGGTTTCCGAAGCGTCTGGTCCAACCAGTCCCAGCGACCAGACGGCATAATAACGAACGTTGACATCCGAGTTTGCCAACAGCGGCGTCAGCTCGGGCACGGCCGCTTTGCCTATTTTGCCGAGCGCGATTGCGGCGACCAGACGCTGCTCTTCCTTGTTGACATGTAGGTATTTGGCGAGCGTTGGCGCCGCGGGCGCCGCCTTGGGGCCCAGGTCGGCGAGAGACACCAGGGCCTGATATTTAGCAGTATCGTTGCCGGTTTCTAGCTGCTTCAGCAGCGATTGCACGTCAGGGCCTGCGAATGCGGGTGGAACCAAGACACTGAGAATCGCAACGGCGACGAAGAAGGGGAGAGTGCGCATGGGTGTGAGACCTTTCCTTCGAGCGCGGAAAAAACCGCTTGCGGTTTCGCGAAACCGCAAGCGGTCAAACGTGATCAAGGAGGCGACGTTGGCAGTATTTCTTGATACTCAGAGAAATCATCTTCCTCCCCGAGGCGAGCGGCAACGATCAAAAGATCGTCGTTCATCTCATCACGGGTGAAGATCTTGCGGAACTTGGTGATGAACAGCCCCGCCTGCAAGTGGCCGGCGAGTTGTTGCAACGCTTCGATGTCTTCCTTGGGAGCATGGCGAACCTGGTAGCCGAAAGGCCGGTCTTTCTGGGCCTTGTCCAGCCGGGCACGAATCACCTTGTAAATCGCTTCGGCTTTCTGGGGATCCTTGAGATCCGCCTGGGTGAAGCCCTCATCGACGTTCGGCACCGTCTCGCTATAAGCAACTTTGCCCTGGAGGATCTTGATGTCCTCCACGGTCAACTTGCGTGCCCATTCCATGGTGGTCGGCGTGCGGCCCTTGGCATTGGGCTGCGGGCGTTGACCCGGTTGGAAGTTGTAACCAAGTGCACGGCCCTTTTCGAGCAACGTCGGAATGTGATTTTGGATCGCTTTGAGCCAATCCTCGCCGCGACCTTGAATGCCGCCCGGCGTGCAACCCACGGCCGCTTGCAACATTGGCACCCAGGTGTGCTGGTACGACATGTCACCCTGCAGATCGACCTTCATGGGGGCTTGCACATAGAAGAGCGCTTCGGTCTTGTCCTTCACCGAAATCTGCGTGATCTTAAGCGGATAGCAGAGTTTCTCACTCTCGAACTGAAAGCGCGT
Source organism: Gemmataceae bacterium (assembly GCA_035638015.1). Lineage (GTDB taxonomy): Bacteria > Planctomycetota > Planctomycetia > Gemmatales > Gemmataceae > DASRAT01. Next base: position 1,451 of record DASRAT010000872.1, read on the forward strand.
CGGCGTGACTTCGCCGGCGTATGAGCCGTCCTTGTTCTTCTTCATCTGCATGGTGTCAATCTTCATGACGGTGAAGATCCACTTCTTTTGCACATAGAAATTGAGCGTGGCTTCATCGCCGGCATAGCTGTATTTGTTGTCTTTGAGCCATTTGAATAAATCGTCGGCGCGTTCAGCGCTGATGATTTTGTAATCAAGTGAACCGACGACGCCGGTTTCCAACACGACCACTGCGGGTTTCGGCGCAGGCGCGGCAGCGTCCAGGGCGGCGGCTTGCGGCGGTAGAGCGCCGCCAAATGCAGCGCCACCTCCGGGCATGCCAAATTTTGGCTGGGGTAGCAACTTGGATACAGGAGACTCGCGCCGCATCAGTATCGAGTAAACCGCGAGGTTCTTGAAAAACTCGCGCGGCATCTCGTGCAGCTTGGGCTGCGTCGGCGTCGGAATCACCATGCCGAAGTCGAGGGCGTTGCCTTCGAACTTGGGCTGGACCGTGAAACTTTCCAGCTTTTTCGCCGGATCCCAGGTAATGAACACCTTTTGGGACGGCTGCAAAATGTCGGCGTTTTGGGCCGAGAAGTAACAGCAAGCGGCGTCGGCCGCATCGGGCCAGGCCACGACGACGGCAACCACGGCCGGCAAAAGCAACCAGTGAACTCTAGTCCGCAGCATGGCGAGTTCCTTTCGATCAAGGACGAGGGCGATAAGGTGCTGTTGAGGGTAACCCAAGAAGATAGACGTGGCAAGGTGGGAGTTGGATTGGATTAAATTTCCAGGCCCAAGCGATCGCGGACTGCGGCACGGATTTTCTCGGTGCGACGAATTGCGGCGTTCATACGCGTTATGGTTGCCCGAAATGCAGGATATCGGTATTCGACAGCGTAAGAATTCAGCGTATCGAGACCCCGACGCAAGGTGCTCAATGTGCCATCATACGGCAAAAGCAAATCTAGAAGATGATCCAGGTCATGTGTTTTTGGGGCCACCACGCCTTTTTCTTGCAACAGTCCCTTGAGGTACTTTTCGGCTGATTGTTGGCAATGAAAGCAAGCTAGATCACGAAGTGGCGGTTTTAGAGCGGCCAGTTCGTTTGCTCCCAGCCAATCCTCCTCGGCTTTGAGCACCCACATGCGCGTTTGACGCCTCATAGAGCACTTTCCCTTTTTGCATGATTTCGCAAATAAACCACTCGTCTTCTCGCAAGCCTCGCTGGATTTGATTAGGTGTCCGGACAAACAAGTCGTAAATGAACGGTCTGTCGAATGCTCGCCTAATCCGAAGAGCTTGATTGAAGGAATCAGTGGCCGGCATGATGACCATCAAATCCACGTCGCTGTCCTCATGCGGCTTGCCGTAGGCGTAAGAGCCGAAAAGGATGATCTTTTCTGGTTGAAACCGCTTGGCGATTTGGCGCGCAAACCGGCGGATCGCCGCGAGGGGGATATTCGGCGACTTGTAGCGATAGGGATAAACGGCGGGAACAGCGGCAGCGAGTTTTTTCGTCATTCGATCATTATAGCCGCGTGCCCCGGCGGTGGGAATTGCCGCTTGCGGCTTAGGGCGGAGCGCGAAACCGCAAGCGGCCGGAGGCAATCACGGAGGCGATGTCGGCAGAATCTCCTGATACTCGGAGAAGTCATCCTGATCGCCCATCCGCGCCGCGATGATCAACAGGTCGTCATTCATCTCGTCGCGGGCAAACGTCTTGCGGAACTTGGTGATGAACAAACCCGCCTGGAGATGACCAGCCAGTTGTTGCAACGCCTCGACATCCTCCTTCGGCACGTGACGAACGAGGTACCCATTGGGGGCTTCTTTTTGCGATTTGGCCAGACGATCACGGATCACCTTGTAAATCGCCTCGGCCTTCTGGGGATCCTTGAGGTCGGCCTGGGTGAAGCCTTCATCCACATCCGGCACCTTTTCGCTGTATACCGCCTTGCCTTGCAGAATCTTGATGTCTTCCGCGGTCAGCTTGCGTGCCCATTCCATGGTGGTCGGGATGCGGCCCTTGGCATTGGCTTGCGGCCGTTGGCCAGGCTGGAAGACATAACCCAGCTCGCGGTTTTTTTCGAGCAAACCAGGAATCTGCACTTCAATCGCTTTCAGCCAATCGCTGCCGCGTCCGGGAAGACCAGCCTTGGTGTAACGGTTGAACGACGATTGCAGCATCGGCACCCAGGTGTGCTGATACGACATGTCGCCCTCAAGATCGGTCTTGAACGGCGCTTGCACATAGAAGAGCGCTTCGGTCTTGTCCTTCACCGAAATCTGCGTGATCTTGAGGGGATAGCAGAGTTTCTCGCTCGTGAACTGGAAGCGCGTCGGCGTCACTTCACCGGCGTAAGAGCCGTCCTTGTTCTTTTTCATCTGCATCGTGTCGATCTTCATAACCGTGAAGATCCACTTCTTTTGCACGTAGAAATTAAGCGTCGCCTCATCGCCGGAGTAGCTGTACTTGTTGTCCTTGAGCCATTTGAAGAGGTCATCGGCACGTTCGGCGCTGATGATTTTGTAGTCAAGCGAACCGACAACGCCGGTTTCTAGAACAATTACAGCGGGTTTGGTTTCTGCCAGGCCGTCACGAGCCATGTTAGCAGCGCCGGCAGGTGCCGCACCGCCTTTGCCACCCCCGCCAAAGGCGCCGCGGACAATCTTCGGCAGCAATTTCGATTGCGGAAACTCGCGTTTGCTCAGAATCGAGTAGACCGCCAGATGCTTGAAAAACTCACGCGGCATCTCATGCAGCTTGGGCTGAGACGGCGTCGGGATCACCATGCCAAAGTCGAGGGCGTTGCCTTCGAACTTGGGCTGGACCGTGAAGCTCTCCAGTTTTTTCTCGGGGTCCCAGGTGATGAACACTTTCTGAGACGGCTGGAGGATGTCGGCGTTTTGGGCCGAGAAGTAACAGCAGGCGGCGTCGGCTGTGGTCGGCCGAGCCAGGGCCGCGGCGAGCAGTGCCGGCGCAATGAGCCAGCGAACACGAGTCCACTGCATGGCGCGTTCCTTTCCGTGAAGGAGGAGGTGTACGGGTGCTAATGAGAGTAATCCAATCAATACGACGGGGCAAGGGTTGAATTGGATTGCAACATTAACTGCTTGCGGCTTCCCCCCACCCAGCCCTCCCCCTTGCATAGGGAGAGGGTGCATGAGGAAGCCGCAAGCGGCCCATTGTCGTCACGGGGGAGAGCTTGGCAACATTTCTTCGTATTGCGATGTGTCCGCCGCTTCGCCCAGACGGGCGGCGACCAACTCCAAGTCGTCGTTCATCTCATCGCGCGTGAAAACCTTGCGAAACTTGGTGATAAACGTCCCGGCTTGCAGATGGCCCAACAAGATTTGCAGTTGTCGAACCTCCTCGGCAGGCGCCTCGCGGACCAGGAAGCCGTTGGGACGCAGTTTCATGAGTTGATCCAGCCGCCACTGGATGACTTTGGCTACCGCCTGACCGCGTTTCTTGTCGAGGATGTCGGCCTTCGTGAAACCGGCGTCCACGTCGGGGTAAAGTTCGCGGTAAGGCGCCTTGCCCTGCAACAGAGCAATGTCAAACGCGGTCATGCGCTTGGCCCATTCCATGGTCGTCGGTGTGCGGCCCTTGGCGTTGGGCGTGGGCCGCTGGCCAAACGCGAAGTCGTAATTCAATTCCTTGGTTTTTTTCAACAAGCCGGGGATTTGGCCATTGATCTTCTTGAGCCAGTCCTCGCCGCCGCCGGGAATGCCGCCCGGCGTGCAACCCTGCGCTGCTTGCAGCATCGGCACCCAGGTGTGCTGATAGGAGAAATCGCCGGCCAAATCCATTTTGTGTGGCGCCTGGACATAGAACAGCGCTTCCGTCTGCTCCTTGACGCTGATCTGCGTGATCTTCAACGGATAGACGAGCTTGTCGCTGGTGAACTGAAACCGCGTCGGCGTGACTTCGCCGGTGTAGGCGCCGTCCTTGCCTTTTTTCATTTGCATGGTGTCGATTTTCATAACGGTGAAATACCACTTCTTCTGGACATAGAAGTTGAGCGTGGCCTCATCGCCGGCGTAGTGGTATTTGTTGTCCTTCAGCCATTTGAAAAGATCGTCAGCACGGGTGGCTTCGAGTATTTTGTAATCGA
>DASRAT010000873.1:0-5075 GCA_035638015.1 Gemmataceae bacterium
GAGCGCTACCCACCGGTCTCATGCGACCTGAAATGACCCCGGTCATGCAAACCAATGTGCCAGTCTGCATACGGTCAGCCAGCCTCCACGCCTTTTGAGCTTTGTTGCGCGTCATTGTTTTTGGTCCCGTTTTAGCCGACGTAGCATTACGGGATACCCCTGCAAAAGGAGACCCGACTCTCCTGGCCTCTTGCTACCTTTACTATAACTGAACATACGTTCACAACGCAAGAGGAAAAACCAAAAAAACCGACGGGGTTAAATCCGCGGCACCATTTAGCCGCGACGCCCAGCGGAGCGCGTCCGTGGCCCGTATCAAGCCCCGTCAATGATTAACTCGCTGAAGCGCCGTCTGGGCGAGTTGAGTGAGCCGAGCTCCAGGCGCGCCCTTGGCAAACGTCGCCAGTAGGTCTTTTGCTTCTATCGTGCCAATCCACTCCAGCGCCGCAACGGCTCGAATGAACCGCAATTGCTCGGGAACAAGGGGTGCGTTTTCCAACTTGTCCAGAAGCAACTCCACTCGCCGCCGGTGTTCGAGAGTCGGCTTGCCCTCCAGCACTTGACGAAGTTGCGGCTCGGCAATTTCGCCAATCGCCTCCAAGGCCGCATTGGCTTTTTCACGCTCCTTGTAATTGTTGCTGTCAAGTTCCGCGATAAGTCGGCCAATTTGGTCGGTGTCCCCTGCGGCCGCCGGTTTAACGTGCTCGCGGATCCACTTCACGGTTTGCTCGGGGTAGGCAACAAGCTCGGTCATCGCCTCGCGGGCGTTGGATTTGGCATTCTTCAGGTCGTCCCACCATGCTTCCAACTCTTTTACAGTCGGCTCTTTGGCATGGCGCTTGAGAAGCGCTGGCTGGAAATCGCTCCAGATGAGGATGGTATGGTCGGCACTTCCAGAGGCCAGCATTTTGCCGTCCGGTGAGAAGGCGACACACGCGACCTCGTTGGTGTGTCCTTTGCGATCGCCGATTTTTTCGCCTGTGAGCATGTCCCATAAACTGACGTGGCTTTCCCGTGAGTGATTCAAAAACGTCAAGGTGTTCCCATGACCGGCGGCCAAAATTCGGCCACTCGGAGAAAACGCGAAAGCGTGAATCTTTGTGTTAGCCATTTTGTGCAATTCTTCGCCCGTCGCTCGCTCCCAAACTCGCACCGTGTCATCGGCATACACACTGCCGCGCTCTGTCCAAGAAGCCATGCTGTGGCTGGAAGCCAGCAGCCGCCCGTCGCCCGCAAGGGCCGCTGTCCATGTGACGAGATTGTCCCTGTTTTTTTCAGACTTGCGCAAATCTATCGACTCAAGCACCTTTCCGGCAGGCAACTTCCACAATCGGAGTGCCTCCACCGCATTCTCCATTCGCAGCTCGCCGTTGGCCGAGAGCGCGAGTTTAGTGCCAGCGCTGATCGCGAAAATGCGGCCATCGTGGCCAGTTGTAAACGCACCGATCATTTTCAGCGCGGCAACATCCCAAATACGAACTTCGGGTGACCTGCCCCCGGCGATCAAGGTTTTGCCATCAAGAGAAAAAGCGAGGCAGGCGGCGCCGTTTGTCGGCCCTTCTAGCCTGGCCACTTGGCTGCGTTTTGCGGTGTTCCACAGCCGAATGTCACCGTCATAACTGGATGACGCGAGTAATTCGCCGTTGGGCGCAAAAGCGACTGCCGTAACGCCTGCCTTATGGCCACGCAGGCAGGCCAACTCCGTGCTTTTGGCTGGTTCCCAAAGGCGGACTGTCGTGTCCACACTGCCTGAAGCCAAAATCTTGCCGTTGGGCGAAAAGACAATGCTGGTTACTGATTCGAGGTGGCCTCCCGTATGATGAATGGGCTCGCCAGTGGCAACACTCCAAAATACTATCGACCCATCCATGTCCCACCGGGTCGTGGCTGCCACAATATTGCCATCAGGGGAAAAGCCCACGAGCCTTAGCTTATCGCGATGTTGAGGACTGAATCGTCGTAATAACTTGCCGGTGGTTGCGTCCCATAGACAGGGAGGCTCGTGGCCATCGTAATCAAGCGAGATGATGGCCTTGCTGTCAGGCGAGAATTCCATCGCGGATGTGCGCGCCTTGAAGGCACATACCGTTTGGCCAGTCACCACATCGACCACGTGGGCCTCCCACTTATCATCCATGAAAAGCGCCTTTAAGTCATCTGGCGCCACCGCGCTAATATACCCTTCGCCTTTGATTTCATGTAGCATCTTTCCAGAAGCGATATCCCACACCCAAATCGACGCTTCGAGAGGGCCGTCCTTGATACGAGTTGCCCTACTGGCGGCCATGAACTGCTTGCCGTCCTTGCTGAATTCGCATCTGTCCACGCCCTTGCGATTTCCTTTAAGAACGCTGCGCTCCAGACCAGTGGCGGTTTCCCAAATATGGACCACGGCTTCGGAATCCTTGTTGACGGAAGTTGTGGCAACCATTCGGCCGTCCGTGGACAAGGCGCAACCACGAGAGCCACTCCAGCCTTTAGGGTCTCCAAATATTCGCAGCAGCTTTCCGGTTTGACGATCATATTGCTCCACTTCTCGCTCGAAACCAACAAATATGCTTTTGTCATCTGGTGCAAACGTAAGCCGTGTAATATTGGCGCCGCTAATAGCTAGTCGAGATAGTTCCTTGCCCGTCGCGGTTTGCCAGAAACGCAACGACATCTTTGCGTTTTCAAACCCAGCGGCAAGAATGGTCTTACCGTCCGCGGAAAACGCAGCGACACTCACTCCCCCTTCGTGGTGAAAGCGAACCGAGCCCAACCTCGCAATCGCACTTTCGGGCAATGGGTCGCCGTAGGGGTCCGTGCGAGGTGCCGATTTCTTTGGCGCGGGCTGCTGCGCATCCGCTGCCGGCAGCGCAAGTAGCAGGGCCAGGCAACTGACAATTCGGAGTGATTTGCGGCATAGCATGGCAGATCTTCCTTGCAGCGGGCAGGTGGGTGTGCTTCGGATCTGCTGTGGAGCATAACCAGCCAAACGGCAATGAGCCACAGCAGTTTCGGGAAGTGACTCAGCTTCACGCCCTTCGGCAAGAGCATATCAGGCCGGCGCAACCTCCGGGATACCCACGGATCGTTCAGCTAGCTCCTGAAGCGAAGACCAGGGCCAAGACGGATTAGCAGTGTCACAGAGGCCGAAAATGTCCTCATCCCTGCGACCCGCGTCACGCGCCCAAGCCTTGATGGCGCGGATCAACAGAACCCCCGGAGCTTTGTGCACCGCTTGGAGTTGGTGAGCCGGCAACATATAAGGATTGGCCGCTTTTTCCTCGCGAGCCCAAGCCGATAGGAATTCAAGCTCTTGTTGGTTCAGCTTCATCTCAGGGATCCTCGGCGTACTGGTATCCTCGGAATGCGCCAGGCATGGCTTTGTCGTGGCCTGCCCATTCCTCCGGCGTCATATCGGGGTTGTTTAAGAAAGCTTGGCCATATTGCTTTGCTCGATCTACTGTCTTCTTGCGCGAATAGCGCAGCGGGGCTCTACTTGATTGTACCAGGTCTTCTCCATTGGCGTCATATTCCACAGCTTCTTGGCAATAGGGGCACGTGACTGCGCCGCCGGGTCTTCTGGTACAAATCGCTTTGTAAGCCGCAGTGGTTTGGTCAGTGTCGGGCACCATCTCCATGAGAAGGTCTATGATGGGCTTTCCGCAGTGAGGACAGGGTTTGTCCGGCCAAGGGGTTGCCATATTCTTGTCGGCCTGTGGCGTCAGTGTTTCAACGGCCTTTACAAGGCATTGACGGTGTCCATGACGTAGGAGCATAACCAGAGAAGCAGGAACAGGCTACAGCACTTCACGCACATTTCCACCAAGTCCTTGCCATCACGCTCCCTTGTGCGGTATCCTTGCTCTGACAAGCTTCGTCCCCTTGATCCGCCGCTGCTTGTCGCTCTCCGTTTAGGACACACTCCAAATGAAATCAACCGGCATCTCCATCGCAACAGCCGGCCTGCTCGCCAGCTTTCTGGGCTTGTCCTTCGCCCAGCAACCGCCCGCCCCGTCCAAACAACCCGACAAACTCCCCACCCAGGCCATCGAATTCTTCGAATCCAAAATCCGCCCCGTTCTCGTCGAAAACTGCATCCGCTGCCACGGCCCCGAAAAGCAAAAGGCGGGCCTGCGGCTCGATAGTGCCGAGGCGATGCTCAAGGGCAGTTTGTCCAATGTCGTGGTGGTGCCCGGTCATCCCGAGAAAAGTCTGCTCATCGAGGCCGTCCACCAAAAGGGCGAATTGAAGATGCCGCCCGACGAAAAACTGACGCCCGAATCCATTGCGAACCTGACCGAGTGGATCAAGGCGGGAGCGCCGTGGCCGGGAACGGTGATTGCCAAGGGTTCGGGCACACCGGCCTGGAAATCGCACTGGGCGTTTCAACCCGTCAAAATGCAACAGCCGCCCGTGGTCAAGCAACGGGATCGCGTCCAAACTCCGATCGACGCCTTCATCCTCGCCGCGCTGCCCGAGGGATTGACGCTGGCCCCCAAGGCCGACAAACGAACCCTCCTGCGACGGGCCACCTTTGACCTGATCGGTTTGCCGCCGACACCCGAGGAGATCGACGCCTTTGAAGCCGACAATTCACCCGATGCCTTCGCCAGGGTGATCGACCGCCTGCTCGCCTCGCCGCATTACGGCGAACGCTGGGCCCGCCACTGGCTGGATGTCGCCCGCTATGCCGACACCAAGGGCTACGTCTTCCAGGAGGAACGGCGTTACGCCTATGCCTACACCTATCGTGATTATGTCATCAAGGCGTTCAACGACGATCTGCCTTACAACCAGTTCATCTTGGAGCAACTCGCGGCGGATCGATTGGTTGCGGAGGCTAGCAAAAAGTCCCCTCTCCCTGCGCAGGGAGAGGGTAAGGGTGGGGGTGTTAATACCAAATCCCTGGCCGCGATGGGTTTTCTTACACTGGGCCGGCGTTTCCTCAACAATTCGCACGACATCATCGACGACCGCATCGACGTCGTCATGCGCACGACGCAGGCGCTCACGGTGGCATGCGCGCGCTGCCACGATCATAAGTTCGATCCCATTCCCACGCGGGATTACTATTCGCTCTACGGCGT
>DASRAT010000874.1:0-3132 GCA_035638015.1 Gemmataceae bacterium
GTCCCGGCGGGGATAAACCCCGCCGCTCGTTATTGTTTTAGCCTGCCTTAGCGGGCCGAGAATCCTGAGCCTGGGATGGCGGCGCCGGACTTGGGCGCCAGGCCGCTGAAGTCATCGGGCAAGGCCAGGCCAGCGCGGCCGCGGCTTTGCTGCTCGGCGATGGAGAAGCTCGGATCGTCCACGCGCGGCTTGGGGCCGGTGCTCTGGCAGCCGGCGAGGATCAAAAGGAATAAGCAGAGAATATTGCGCATCTTGAAGCTTCCTTTCACGGGTGAGGTGTGCGGGCGCGATCCGTCGGCCGCTAGAAGCATATTATCGGAGCATGGCAAGGATGTGTTCGTCGCACCATCCAAAATCGAGTGAATTGTGTTTTCCTTCCCTTGTCGGCGGCGTCACAACCGTCAGGGTCAACGCAGTCGGCCAGGTCGCATAACTCGCACATTTGCGCCGCTTGTGCAAGCCTCCCCAGACTGCTAGCATAGCCTTGCAAGCATCCGCCTTCACGGACAAGACCCATGAGCCTCGGCAACAACCGCATTACCGATCCGGACGACTATTTCACTGAAACCCGCATGTCGTTCGGCGACCACCTCGAAGAACTGCGCATGCACCTGTGGAAAGCCATTGCCGGCTTTCTGGTTGGCCTGGTGGTTGGCTTTTTCGTCGGACAACCGCTGCTGCGGTTCATCTCCAAGCCGGTGGAAGCCGAGCTTCGCAAGTATTGGGACAAGTACTACGAAAACAAACAGCAACAGATGGTGAGAAAAATCCGCCATAACGAACTGGACAACGGCCGGCCGTTTGTCACCACGGTCCGTCTGGACCGGCAGGCGTTGCAGCAACAACTGGGGCTCAAGAACGAAGACAAAAAATTGCCGGTGGATGTTTTGCCTCTGGTGACGCAAATCATGCGCGAGCTGGAGATTGACGATTGGATCGACCCCAAACTTGCCAGTTCGTCACGCTGGATCGACGTGCCGGCCGAAATCTCGAATTCCCGAGAGCTGGCGATGGAAATGAAACGCTATGAGACCAGCATTCGCAGTCCGGTGTTGTCGGCCTTGAGCGTGCAGGAATCGTTCATGGTCTATTGCAAGGTGAGCATTGTCGCGGGGTTTGTCATTGCCAGCCCGTGGATCTTTTATCAGATCTGGGCCTTCATCGCGGCCGGCTTATACCCGCACGAGAAGCGTTATGTCAATGTCTTTTTGCCGGTCAGCATTGGGCTTTTCCTGGGCGGCGTCGCGGTGTGCCAGTTCCTGGTCATTCCCAAGGCCATTGAAGCGCTGTTGTGGTTCAACGAATGGCTGGAAATCGAACCGGACTTTCGGCTCAACGAATGGCTGGGGTTCGCCATCATGATGCCGGTGGTGTTTGGATTGTCGTTTCAGACGCCGCTGGTGATGCTGTTTTGCGAGCGCATCGGGGTGTTGACGGTGGAGGCGTATCGGAGCAAGCGGCGCATTGCCTGGTTTTTGATGGCGGTGTTTGCCGCGGTTATCACGCCGTCGGTAGATGTGTTCAGCATGCTGTTTTTGTGGGTGCCGATGTGTTTACTGTATGAGCTGGGAATTGGGATGTGTGTCATGTCGCCGCGGCAGCCGACGTTTGATATTGATGTGCCGGATTCGGAGGAGTTGATTGAAGTGTAAAGGCTGGCCACGGAGCTGGGCTTCACGGATGAACGGGGATCACCTGGCGAAATGGTGAGGCTCCTGCAAACATTTCCCGCGATAACCCGTAAAATCTGTGTTCATCCGCGAAGCGCAACTTCGTGGCCTTTGTTATTTGATCTCTACTTCCAAAGGGCGAACCCAGAAGCGTTCGTCGGCGTTGTAGTAGATATAGGCGCGGCTGGCGGGGCCGCGATATTGGCCGGGGATTTGGCAGATCACGCTGAAACTCACTTCATTGGTCGCGTCTTTTTCCAGCGTCCGCCAGTAGAGCACCAACTCGCGGCCGCGGATTTCGAAGGCGTCGATTTTCTTTTCTTGGACCAGCTTGCGCAACTCTTGCATGTCGGCGGGGAGCATGCAGCCGCCGGGCAGGCCGATGATGGCCACGGCCATTCCCTGGTCCTGGCCGCTGACGTTGGACAGGATCGCGGTGATGCGGATGCTTTCGCCTTCGTTGGCTTTGGTGGACAGCGTTCGGGTTTCGAGTTTGACCGGGCAGGTTTCCTTGTTGGCGGGCGTGAGCGCCATGTAGGACCAGGTCAGCGTGTACGGGAAGACGTTTTTGCCGGTGATTTCCAGGGTAATCGCATTGTCATCGGGAGTGAGTGATTTATCGTCGGGCAGTTCGATGACAATCGGATCCTGTACTCCGGCCGTGAACGTTTTGACGGCGGCTTCGCGGCCGTTGACGATGAGCTTCAACTCGCCGGACTCGGCGGTGCGTTTGTTGTCGCGGGTAAAACCGACGAGGGCTTTCAGGGCGAGGACGGTGGACTGCGTGGAGCCGTAGCCGCCGAAACCGCCGCGTTGTTTGCCTAGATAGCTAACAGCTTTTTGCATGTTTCCACGGAATTCTCCCGGCAGCTTCGCACGTTGCCAGGCAAGAACCGCGAGGGATGTCGTTTCAATCATCAATTGCGAACCGCCGGAGAGCGTGATGCTTGTTGACTTGGAAGTCAAACTGCCGTCGGCGTTTTGCATGGCTTGCAGGGTTTTGAGCATCGGGGCGGCTTTGTCGTGTTGGCCGCGTTTCATCAGGCTGAGGGCGGCCAGGGCGAGCATGTAGGGGTCTTCGGATTTGTTGGCATTGGCGGCGACGGTGTTCATTTCCAGCGTCAAATCCTCGCGGACGTCGGCTTCGCACAGGGCCCAGAGGATGTAGGCGTTGGTGATCTGGTCGGGGGCTTTGCCGATTTTGTCGAGGCGGCGGTTGTCGGACAAGAAGCCGCCTTTTTTGTCGCGCTGGCTGAGCAGCCAGCCTTGGGTGCGGGCGAGCATGGCTTTATCGACGTTTACGTATTTGGCCATGTCGGTGAACTGAAGCAGGCCGTAGGCGGTGAGGGCAGGGTGGGGCGGGGCGGTGTTGCCGAACCATTCGTAGCCTTCGCGGCCGGCTTGCACTTTTGGATTGACGCACTCGAAGGTGATGAGGCGGGCGTAGCCGCGTTCGAGCATG
>DASRAT010000875.1:0-12258 GCA_035638015.1 Gemmataceae bacterium
CAATCTTCGCACTTGCAGCCAAGCTTGGCCTCGCGCTTCCAGTCCTGCGGCGGTTCGGGTGGTTGCGCCGTCGCCGCGTGCAGTTCGGCGAGGCAATGCTGCAACAACCGAGCAGCGGCTTGGCGCCCGATCGCGGCCGGAATTGCTTGCGCGTAAAGGGACTTCACATCGGGAATTACTACGGCACGAAGATCGTAATGCCCGGTGTCGGCCATGACATGGGCCAGGAAATCCGTCAACTGTTCGCTGGCGCCGATGGCGGCAAGTAGACGCATCATGCTCGCAACGACGCCGATTCGTTTGTCACCGCGTTGCTGCAACACCAACGCTTCCTGCTCGTCGTCGCTTGGTTGATGCTTTGGCTCGGCGTCGTTTTTGTCTTCAATTCCATCTTTTTCGTCTTCATCGGAGTCGTCGGCACCTTGCCCGAAATCATAAGCGTGGAATCTGCCAGAATTCCACTGACTCGGCGGCGCTTTGTCCCAGCGCTCGACGACCTTCATTAGTTCCTCGGCGATCACGCCACAAGCCGCGCGGCGTTCTGTGTTCAAGGCCGGTGGGTCGCAGCACAAGTGCTCGCAGATCGTGACGATCTGATTCAGATGGTTGCGGTAATCGGCCGGCTTCTGCTGGGCAAGGAACTCCTGAATTGCCGGCGCAAGCGCTTTCCAGCCGATGTGTTGACACAGACCGTGCAGGGCCCTGCCTTCGGAGCCGTTGAAACTGCTAGGAAGCACGTCGCGCACGAACCTTAAGGCCAGCTTTTCATCGCCGATGCGTTCGAGCACGCGCAGCATCGGCGTCGCGTGAGATCGGATACCGAGTCCATACCGATCGGGACCTTGCCAGTTCGCGATGATCGCCTTGGCTACCTTGCCGCAAGCCGCGAGATTCTGCGCTGTCTTGCTCTCCGCCACCAGCTTTTCGAGAGCCGGGAGCGCCGACGCCGGCCCCTCGGCAGCTAGCACGTCGAAGTGGCGTTCGCGCGGCCAAATCACCATCACGGCTTGCCGATACCAGCGGTCCATCGAGGCCCCTTCATTGCCGGTCGCCTCACGAACCTCTTGCTTGTAAGACCATTCCTCTTTGTCCTCGAAGCCCAAAATCTCTTTGTCTTCGAAATGGATGGCACCGAACGATTGCTCCTGCCCTTCGGGATCACGCCAGTGTTCCAGTTTCAGCTCCTCCTCGAAGACCTCTTCGAACTCGCCATCGGAACCATCACCGGATTCATCTTCATCGCCGCCGTAGTCGTCATAGGGCCAACGCGACCTTCGGCGGCCCCACGAATCGCCGTGATCAATCGTGCCATAGTCCGGAATGCCTTCCTGATGCAACATCAAGAGCGCGAAGAAGCATTCATAATCCAGCGATTGAGCGGCACGAATCAAAACTTCGGCGCGAGAGCGATCGACGCCTTTCAACTGCTTGGGATCAAAGCTCGCTTCGGTGTACTGATGCGTGAAGGGGATGGCCAACTTGTTCAAACGCTCCGGCGCCGCGAAAAGCCTCTTGAGCAACTGGGCCGCCTCGGCAACTGCTGCCTCATGGTGCGGTGCCTGCGGTTGTTTCTTGCTGGCGCTGGCCAGATTGTAAACCAAGCAAATGCGATACCCTGACTTCACCAGCGTGACTTCATGCCGGCAGTCGGCGTAGAACGCAACGTATCGCGTCTGGAACTCTGAGTCCCTGCCGCCAAAGTCGATTTGCTTTGTCTGCCCATCGTGTTCGAGAATCAGCGTGCCCCCTTCATGCCGCGATGGCAAACATACGACCAAAGTGCCAAACATTCCTGGAATCTTTTCGGTGTCGCGGTGCGGCTTGAAGAAGCTCCCCGTCTCATACACGAGCAACTTGTAAAGCTCCGCCGTCACCTTGCCGTGGATGCCAAGATCGCGTTTGACCGCATCAACGACACCCGCGACGGCTTCGCTCCATGCCGCATTCCGCAACTCAAACTGCGAAGGCTCCAGCTGCCAAACCTGGCGCACGTCCGTATCGACGATCGTCGCCTCGCCTCGGCCATACGGCGCCTGGCTCGCTTTGCTGATGATACGTTTCGCATCCGCCGGCGCAACCGGAACGCCAATGGAACCAATCCCCTTTACCTCCAGCCCCGGCAGAACAGCAGAGACTTGTCCGACCGACTCGAATCGTGCTGCCTCGCCAAGCCCGGCCAAAAGTTGCTGGAACGACTGGCTCGCCTCGACCATGATCTGCTTCCTTTCGCCGACCCGGATTGAATACCCAGTGGACTATTCTATTCGGGTTATTGCGGATCGCCGGCTCTCCCCAGGGCATGTTGAAGTGCCGGCGGCCGGCTGGTGCTTGATGCTGCCAACTCACCTTTCGCGGCATAGTTTGTCCCCATGCAAACGGCGATTCACATGACCCGGCTCGAACTCTACAACCTGGTATGGTCAACGCCAACGTCACAGCTGTCGAAGACGCTCGGCTATTCCGACGTCGGCATTGCCAAGATCTGTCGCAAACACAAGATTCCGTGCCCACCGCGTGGTTATTGGGCCAAGAAGCAAGCTGGGCAGACGCCTTGGCAGATCCCGTTGCCCGATCCGGCCAACAACTCGGTCATCGAATTGCGGGTACCCAACATGAATCACGTTGAAACACCGAAGGAACAAACGAAGGTTGATCGTCCGCCGATCAAGGTTGCGGAAAGCCTGCGCAGTTGCCACAGCTTCATCACTCTCGTCAATCAAGAGTTGCAGGGTGCAGAAACGAACGACAATGGCATCCTGGTCCTTCCAAAGGAGCGGGTGCTCGACGTTCGGGTCTCGAAGGGAAGCCTTCGTCGCGCCCTGCTCCTTTTCGACGCCATTTTGAAAACTTGCGAAGCATCGAGCTACACCGTAGACCGCGGCCCAACGGTGACAATTCAAGATGCCAAGATTCCCTTCGGCATTGTCGAGCGACTCGAAACGAAGCAGGAACAGCCGAAAGAGCACGATCTCGATGGCCACTACGACTTCGGTTACAACCGTATCAACAGAAAGCAGGTTCCGTCGGGCCGTCTGGAGCTGTTCATTGACCAGTCCGGAATGTACTGGGCCCACGGCTGCCGCTTCACGTGGCGCGATGGCAAGAAGCCGCTAGAGCAGCGTCTCAACAGCTTCATGGACGGCCTCGAAGACCTGGCAGTTCGGATGCGGGCTCACCTAGAAGAGGAACAACGGAAGGCCGAGCAACGCCGAGTTGAGGAACTGCGCCGGCAGGAAGAAGCGCGCCAACGGGCTGAGAAGCGAGCAAAGTATGACGCGGAGCGTGCTCGCGTCGAACAGTTGCGCCAACAAGCACGATGCTGGAAAGAGGCCGATGATTTGCGTCGATTCATCGACGCTGTCAAACGAATGCACGGCGCCATTGAGCCTGGAAGTGAGATTGCCCAGTGGCTGGATTGGGCCACTCAGCAGGCGGACCGACTTGATCCGTTGCGGCCGAGTCCGCCGTCAACCTTCGATGAGAAAATCGAGGAGGTGAAGAATGAGCAAAGCAACCGGCGACCCTGGTAGCGGGCGTGCCGATTCCCTGGATGAAATCAAGCCGCTCATTGACATGTGCAGGGCAGGAAGGCTGTTTGCCGTTCAAGAATGGATTGCCGAGGGAAAGCCGGTCAACCCGCCGCCATTTCCACGTCGCAGCAATCATGCCAGGGCACCGCTCGACATCGCGGTCGAATCTGGCTTCCATAGCCTGGTCGCAGTTCTATTGAAGTGTGGCGCGGAAATTGATCTCGATGGCTGGAATGGGACGATGGCAAGAGTCTTGCGTGCTAGGCGATTCGACTTCGTCCAACTTCTCGTGGAACATGGCTACGATCCAAAACAGATCGACATGAAGGTTGTGTTCAACACTTGGGACCCGGCGATGATGGAATACTTCATCGACAAGGGAGCTGATGTCGAAACCGGCAACCCCTTGGCCTGGGCCTTTTGTAATCGGATCCGCACCGCCCTTCGGATTTTCAAGCGCTACCAGAAGCGGTTTTCCACTTTCCCGGAACAGGCGAACATTGCCCTCCGCTATCACTGCAAAGAAGGCAATTTGAAGTGGGTGTCGCTCTTGCTGTGGGCGGGTGCCGACCCGTATGCACCGGGTCCCAGCAGCCACGATGAAATGCGAGACTCGTACGACGAGGGCCTTTCCGCCCTTGGCTTCGCTGTCCTTTACGAGCACTTCGACATCCTCAAGCTCAAACAGGTGAAGCTGGATCCTAACCATCCGAGGATTCGCGATATGCTGAAGTATGCTGACCGCGGCGAGGGAATCGACCTGCTCAAGCAACTGCTGGAAAAGGGACTGAATCCAAACGATCAAGAAAACGGCGGCTCCTCCATCATCCAGAGATTGCTTTGTGGACTCGAAATGGATTTCAGCTCTTACAGCTGGCATCAACGAAACGGCCGAGACAAGATCGACTCCACCAAGGCACGCGACAAGATCAAGGCCATCCATCTTCTAGTGAAACACGGAGCCAGATGGGTGCCCCAGGACAAGAACGAAATCAAGCGCGCCCGAAAGTCCCTGCTCAAGCTCACTGCAGACTACACGATCGAATTTATTTGGATCATGGCGAAGTACGCATCGTGCGTCAAGGAATGCATCCGAGAACTGATCGCCACGCCGTCCATGAAGAGTCACCTCTCCCGAAATCGGCCGCGGGTTCAGGAGATACTGGAAACCTGGCCCGGTGATGGCGATTGAATTGCTGTTGACATCGCGCGAGTCAATGTACATAATACTTCCATATATGGTTATGTGGAGTTATATTGTACATGCAAACCCGCCGACCGAAACTGGAAAACTCGACGCTCGACGAGGCAAAAGCCCTATTTCGCAAGCATGGCGGAATGATGCGGATGGCGAACGCTGTTCACGCGGGAATCCATCGGACCACACTTTACGCCATGCGGGATGCCGGGGTCATTGAGCAACTGAGCCGTGGACTGTATCGCCTCGCGGATGCCACGCCACTCGCGAATCCCGACCTGGTCGCCGTTAGCCGGCGGGTCCCGCGCGGAGTGGTCTGCCTCATTTCCGCGCTTGCACTGCACGGGTTGACCACGCAAATTCCCCACGAGGTTTGGCTGGCGGTTCCTCGGGACAGCGAACCTCCACGAGTGGATTACCCTCCTATCCGGGTATTCCGATTCGCAAACAAGGCGTTCGCGGCCGGGATCGAAACCAAGGACATGGACGGCACATCAGTCCGGGTTTACAGTCGCGAGAAGACGCTGGCCGACTGTTTCAAGTACCGGAACAAGATCGGGCTCGACACCGCCGTGGAGGCGCTCAAGCGCTACAAGCAGCAAGGCCGCATCGACGCCGATGCACTCTTGCAGTACGCCCAGACCTGTCGCGTTGCCAATGTCATGCGTCCATACCTGGAGGCGGTGCTGTGAAAAAACCGGTCAAGGATGTGGCGGCCTCCATCGGGCTACGGCTTCAGAATTTCGCCAAGAAGACCAACCGCCCGTTTCAGGAGGTGCTCGAATACTTCGCGATGGAGCGCTTCCTGTACCGCCTTGCCAGCTCGAAGCATGCAAGCCGATTTGTGCTCAAAGGCGCACTGATGCTCCGGGTCTGGAATGCACCCGCATCTCGCCCAACCCGAGACATCGACCTGCTCGGACGAATGGATAGCAAGGTGACGGCCGTTGTCCCCGTGTTTAAGGACATGTGCAACCAACGGAGCCCGATGGGCTGAACTTTCACGCTGATTCGGTCGCCGGCCAGGCGATCAAGGAGGACGCGGACTACGCCGGTGTACGTGTTACGTTCCACGCGACTCTCCAGAATTCACGCATAGCGATGCAGATTGATGATGGCTTCGGGGATATGCAGACGCCGGCCGCCGTAGCCACGGAGTATCCGACGATCCTTGAATTGCCTGCCCCGCACCTGAACGGCTATAGCCGGGAGACGGTCGTCGCGGAGAAATTTGAGGCGATGGTGAAGCTGGGGCTCGTGAACAGCCGCATGAAGGATTTCTACGACATCTGGTTGCTGTCTCAGCAATTTGATTTCGACGGCTCGATTCTTTCCAACGCAATCACACGGACATTCGCACATCGCAAGACTCAGATCCTGGCGGCGCCAACGGCGTTGACGCCCGTGTTTGGAGACGACGCGCAAAAGCAAACTCAGTGGCGAGCGTTTCTGCGCAAAACCCGTCTCACCGACGCGCCAGCCGCGCTTCCCGATGTAATTGCGGTTCTTGCCTCGTTCCTCCATCCCATAGCTCAGGCGATCGTTGATGGCCGGGAGTTCAACCGCACCTGGCAAGCGCTCGGGCCGTGGAAGTAACCGGTGGTCCTTCCTGCCTGGTCGTTTCGCAAATTGAAGCACGGTCAATCATTGGCATGCCTGCCCAGACAATGTGGAGCTTTTCCCAGTCCATTCGAGCAGGCGAAGCTCCGGCGCGCGGAAGGGGCAATTCGACGCAGCCCCAACACAGGATCAGTGTCGCCCCCAAATTGCCCCCAAACCTGCCGTCGGGAATCGACAAAGACTTGCCGGGAGAACCCCAGAAGCCTGGAAAACACGTGAATTTCGCGGTTCTTCGGCGCCTGCCAAGCCGACCGAGAGGGAGGTGATTGTGACCAGACCAACTGCGGGTCATGGCGTTTGCCGGAAGTCGCTAAAAGAAAAAGGCTTGCGGCAAATCGCAAGCCTTGAATAAACGGAGAGGGAGGGATTCGAACCCTCGGTAGACTTTCGTCCACACCGGTTTTCGAGACCGGCCCATTCGGCCGCTCTGGCACCTCTCCGGACCTTCTCATTATCTCCCCATGGCGATGTTTTTCCAGTCGTGTTTGCCGCCCGTGCGGGCTTACTTCTTTTTACCTTCCAGCTCCTTGAACTCCCGAATCCAGATATTGCGAAACCGCACGGGGTTGTTGTGGTAAAGCAATTGCAAAGGCAATTTTTCGGCGTGAGCCGTGTAAGCGTAGGGCTGGTCAAAGAAGGTCTCCCCCTTGATTTCAGTGTGGTTTTGCACCAAGACACCGTTGTGAAAGACCGTGACCACGGCCGGCTTGAGCAACTTGCCGTCTTTGTCAAAGCGCGGGGCCTCGAAGGCGATGTCGTAGGTTTGCCACTCGCCGGGCTTGCGGGATACGTTGACCATTGGCGGCCGTTGGTTGTAAACTGCGGCGGCCTGGCCCACGAAATAGGTTTTGTTTTCGTAGGAATCGAGGATTTGAATTTCGTATTTGCCGGACATGAAACCGACGCCGTTGTTGCCGCGGCCCTGGTCCTTGCCCTTGACCACCTTGGGCGAGGCGAACTCCAGATGCAGCTGGCAGTCGCCAAAGGCTTGTTTGGTTTGGATATTGCTGACGGCGGTGGTGCCACCATCGGCTTCCACTTTCCATTTTTCGGCACCTTTCCAGGCGTTGAAGTTCTTGCCGTCGAACAAGACGATGGCGTCGGAAGGGGCGCTGTTGTTCTCGCCGGGCGTGATAACCTTTGGCTCCGGCCATATGTAGCCGTCTTCGAAACGCTTGCCACCCTGGGTAGCGGGCGTGTTCCATGATGCGTGACTGAGGGCCAGACAACCAAGTGCCACGGCCAGGCCGGTTAGCATCACTGCAACTTGTTTCCGACAAGGGAGCGTGCAGCATGACATGGGATTTGTTCCTTTCCGCGTGTTGGATCTTGAATAGGGCAATTTTCGTATCGTAACGCCTTGGCGGCGAATCGCAAGCAACGAATCGGAAAAACCGCCCCAAATATGTCGTTGGCGAGAGCAAAAGAAATGCGCATTATTATTGGGAAGAGACCGGTTTTGATTCGCCGTGAGGCAGGTGTTAGGGCATGTTGCTGGCGCAGCTCACGTCTGTGGATTTGGCCATCGTCGCCATTTACATTTTGGCGGCCACCTTTTTGGGAGTGTGGTTCAACCGCCACCAGCGCGATTTGAGCACTTATTTGGTGGGCGATCGCGATGTCGGCTGGTGGCTGGTGCTGGTTTCGATCGTTGCCACGGAAACCAGCACGGTGACGTTCTTGAGCATTCCGGGCCTGGGTTTCAACCGCGAGGGCGGCAACCTGGCTTTCTTGCAACTGGCCTTCGGTTTCGTCGCCGGCCGCATCTTGATTGCCTGGTTTCTGCTGCCGCAATATCTGCACGGCCACTTTTTCTCGGCTTACCAACTGCTCAAGCTGCGCTTCAGCACCGCTGTACAGCGCACGGCGTCGAGCATATTCCTGCTGACCCGCACCGTCGCCGACGGCTTGCGTCTTTACCTGGCGGCATTGCTGCTGGAGCAATGCACGGGATGGGACACCGCTTCCGCCGCGTTGGCCATCGGCGGGGCGACGATGCTTTATACCTACCTCGGCGGGATGAAGGCCGTCATCTGGACCGACTTGATCCAGTTTGTCATATACATCACGGGGGCCTTGTTCGCCGCCTATTTCATTCTCGGCCAGGTGGACGGCGGGCTCGACGGCTTTATGGCCGTGGGTCAGGCTCACCACAAATTTGACCTGATTTTCCTCAGCACAAACTTTGACGAAAGATACACGCTTTGGGCCGGCTTGATTGGCGGGGCTTTTCTCACCATGGCCAGCCACGGAGCGGACCAGATGATGGTGCAGCGTTATCTTTGCAGCCGTTCGCTGGCCGGCGCGCGGACGGCGCTGGTTGCCAGCGGTTTCGTGGTGCTGTTGCAGTTTCTGCTTTTTTTGCTCATCGGCGTCGGCATGTTCATCCTCTGGGAGCAGCACACTCTGACCTTGCCCGTGGGGATCAAGGACGACGCGGTGTTCGGTCATTTCATCGTTCACTTCCTGCCGACGGGTGTGGTGGGGTTGTTGATCGCGGCAGTGCTGGCTGCCTCGATGGCGTCGTTGGCCTCGTCGCTCAGCAGTGCGGCGAGCGCGTTTGTCAGCGATTTCTACCGCCCGATGCGACCGGGCCGCGACGAGAAGCACTACCTGCGCGTGTCACGGCTCATGACCTGCTTTTGGGGCCTGACCCGCATTGGCGTGGCCCTTGCGGCGGTTTCGCTGGTGGGCAACACCAGCGTCGTGGGCCAAGTGCTGAGCGTGGCCGGCTTCACCACCGGCACGATTCTGGGTCTGTTTCTGTTGGGGACAGCCAAACGGCCCGTGCCCTCGGCCTCGGCGCTGGGCGGGTTGGTCGTGGGCTTTTTGGCCGTGCTGTGCGTCTGGTGGCTGTCGGACCTGGCCTGGCCGTGGTATGCTCCGTTGGGGACGGTCGCCACCGTGAGCGTGGCGTTGTTCCTCGACAGTCTGGGGATTGGCCATGGATCATTTGCAGACCGAAGCACGCAACCCAGCATCGACCAATCTGGACCAGCTGACGCCGCTGCAACTCGTCAAGTTGATGAACGCTGAGGACGCACGCGTGATCGACGCCGTGGCCGCGCAGGCGGAAGCAGTTTCCCAGGCCATCGAGGTGATTGCCGGCCGATTGCGCGACGGAGGCAGACTGGTTTACGCCGGGGCCGGCACCTCCGGTCGGCTCGGCATTCTCGACGCCACGGAATGTCCGCCGACGTTCAACACCTCGCCTGAGCAAATCGTCGGCATCATTGCCGGCGGCCACGCCGCTTTGACGCGCGCCGTCGAAGGTGCCGAAGACCATCCCGAGTTTGGCGAGCGCGATTTGGAGGCCATCGGCTTCGGTCCCAAGGACTTGCTGGTGGGCATCGCCACGAGTGGGCGAACCCCCTATGTATTGGGCGCGATCGACTACGCTCGCCGCCAGGGAGCATACACCATTGGGTTTGCTTGCAATGCCGACGCGGAATTGAACGCTCACGTCGATCTGGCCATCGCGCCGGTGGTCGGCCCGGAAGTTCTCAGCGGCTCGACGCGCCTCAAGGCAGGCACCGCCACGAAGCTCGTGTTGAACATGTTGACGACCGGCGCCATGGTGCGGCTCGGCAAGACTTATGGCAACCTGATGGTGGACCTGCGCGTCACCAATCACAAACTGTCGCTGCGTGTCAACCGCATTGTGCGGCAACTTACCGGGCTTGGCACCCAAGAGGCAGAAACGTTGTTGGCCAACTGCGGCGGAGAATTGAAAACAGCATTGGTGTCGCATCTTGCCGGAATGACGCCGGAGGTCGCGCGGCAACGACTGGTAGCCAGCGGTGGATTGGTGCGAGCTGTCTTGGAGCAGAAATTCACGGATAAGCCGCCCGACTTGGCCCCAATTTCAGGGAATGAGCTCGTATTGGGTGTTGACGGCGGGGGCACTCATACCGTCGCGCTGCTGGCTCGCGCAGCGGCGAATCGAGACGCAAGCTGGACTCTCGTGGGCCGCGGCCAGGCCGGACCCTCGAACATACAAGCCATCGGCGGCGACCAAGCGTTGGCCGCGCTCGACGCCGCCGTGGCGGATGCATTCACAGCCGCGAAACTGCCGCGAACGAAGGTCGCGGCAGCATGCATTGGGCTGGCCGGCGCGGGGCGACCGGCGGATCAAGCGTTCATCCAGGATTGGGCCAAGCGAACTGGCGTGGCTGCCAAGGTCGAGGTTATCAGTGACACGCAATTGCTTTTGGCGGGCGGCACCCCGGAAGGTTGGGGAATTGCCGTGGTGGCCGGCACCGGCTCGATGGTTTTTGCGCGAGATCGCTATGGCCGCACTGCCCGCGCCGGCGGTTGGGGTCATCTTCTTGGCGACGAAGGCAGCGGTTATGCTTTGGCTTTAGCGGGCCTGCGGGCAGTGGCGCGGGCGGCCGATGGTCGCGGCGCGGCGACTACGCTCACGCAACGTCTGCTGACCGCCATGAGTTTGACCACGCCGCAAGATGTCGTCTCGGCCGTCTACCAGGGCGGCATGGACCGCCCTGCCCTTGCGGCCTTGGCCATAATAGTCCTGGCGGCAGCCGAGCAAGGCGATGCGGTTGCGGTGGCGATAACCCAGAAAGCCGCCGACCAACTCGCGACCACGATTGCTGCGGCCGCCCGCAAACTTGGGCTGCAGAGCGATGCCGTGCCGCTGGCTTGGGCCGGCGGCGTCTTTGCCGGGTCTCCCAGCTATCGAGAGCGGCTGTGGCACTCGCTCCAAGCGGTTGGCTTGGTTGCCGAACCGATTAGCCCGGTGAAGGAGCCGGCAGAGGGCGCTGTCCGCTTGGCCCTTAACCTCATCGGCCGAAATTAGTAAGGAGTCGTGCTCGATCAAAATACTCCTTTCAAAAACTTCTGAAACGCGCCCCAAGACTGCTTATCCGCATCCGCGTTATAAGCCGCCCCTTTGCTGTTGTCGTTGCCGGCTGCGGGATTGGTGAAGGAATGCACCGCCCCCTTGTAGCCGACGAACTCCATCTTGACATTGCCCTTCTTCATCTCTTCCTTGAACGCCGCCACTTCCGCGGGAGGAACGAAGGGGTCGTCATCGCCATGGAGCACCAGCACCGGCCCCTTGATATTCTTGGCATCTTCCGGCGTCGGCGTACCAAGTCCGCCGTGGAAACTCACGGTCCCCGCCACCGGTGCGCCACTGCGGGCCAGTTCCAACGCCGTGGTGCCACCGAAACAGTAACCCATTACCACAATCTTCTTGGCATCCACTTGTGGCATCGCCGCCAGTTTATCAAAGGCGGCCCGGACGCGGGCACGCAACAATTTGCGGTCATCCTTGAAGAACCCGGCCAACTTTGCAGCCTCGCCTGCATCTTTGGCACGGACGCCCTTGCCGTAAATGTCAGCCGCGAACGCCACGTAACCAAGCTTGGCAAGTTCCCCAGCCTTGTCCTTGGAAAATTGGCCCAGGCCCATCCAATCATGCACGATCAACACGCCAGGTTGCGCGCCTTTCTTGGCGTCGTCGTAAGCGACATAGCCTTCCATCGTAACGCCGTCTAGGGCGTAATCCACGGCTGCCGTCTTGAGGGTTGGCTGCTGGGCAAACACGGCTGGCACAGCGATCACGGCGCCTGCCAGGAATAGTATTGCGATCTTCATGACAATGTTGCCTCATGTGAAGTTAAAATGGATGTTGTTGGTCACAGGCACATGCCGGCGCGGCGCCGACAAGCTCAAGCGGTCTTTGAATGCTCCGTTGGTCCAAATCCCATATTACTTTTTACGTCCTCGGGGCGAATTTGCCTTTTTTCCGGCAGGTGCTGTTGTGGGCTTTTTTTCCTTTTTTGGCGGCGCTGGAACTTCTTTCTTCACCTTCGCGGCTTTGCCGCTGCGGTCTGACGTTCGCTGGGGCACAGCGCATTCGGTCTCGTCCATGCTTAGTCCGTAAAA
>DASRAT010000876.1:0-4061 GCA_035638015.1 Gemmataceae bacterium
TGGGGGTATTGATCCAGCAGGTGGCTTTTAGCGTCTTTTCGTAGTTGGCCAGGTCATCGGCACGGGCCACTCGGGCCGACATGCACATCGTCAAAACGGCAACCGCCGCGATGCACTTGCTCCGATTGTTGAGGGAAGTAAACATGCCCGGCTCCGTTGCTGCTAAGCGGCAGCTCGTTGATTGTTATGATTCCTCTCCGCCTTCCCATACGGGGGAGGTTTCGGGTTGTGACAAAGAAATTGGCGGTAGCGGTAGAAATTCGACATAGTGAACACATATTCATTGCTTGCTGCACACGAACGGAAGGGCACTTTGCAAATTGGAAAACATCAAGCCGGCGTTGCTGGAAGACGCCAAACTTGGCCCCCGATACAATCAACCAGGTTAGGTAGTGCTTGTTGTCCACTCGTGGCGCGGACCGATTGTCCAAGCAACAAACCCTATGAAGGGTTGACATGATTCTTCATTTATGCCCGGCGTGTGGAGCGGAAGTTGAGTCGCCAGAGAGTCTGGCGGGTAAGTCGACGGATTGTCCTCTGTGCACCGCCGAATTGCACGTGCCCGCGGCAGAGGTGGGCAAGGCAGCCACCAATGCTGACGACGACGTCCAATCGCTTTATGATGCCGCCCTAGGCGAAACGGCCCCGACCGTCGCGCCAATACCGGACGCGACAACAGCCGCCAAGAAAGTCTCTACCGATCAGATGCTGCTGAATCAGCGCAGGAACGAGTTCATCTTCCCGAAAGGCTGTTCGAAATGCGGCAAGGAAGGCGACGACAAGTGGTGGCGGCTACAGACTTCGCGCGCCATAGGATCGTCGGTGCAGACCCTTGACATCCGTGTTCCCATTTGCCGTTCCTGCAAAGCGAGCCTCATTCAAGCCGCGCTGGTTCATCTGGCAATTGGATTGGCCATCGGCGCAGCAATCTATTTCATCCCGACGTTGCTGTGGGGCCAAGCGTGGAGCTTGCAAACAAAGGCCTTCTTGATCGCCGGCAGTTTGCTGACCAGCATCATAGTGTACAAGGTGTTGGGCACGGTGAGGGGAACGGAATTCGCCCGCATCGAAAAAACGGGGCTAACTTTGGCGTTCGCGAACGCTGCCTATCAAGGGGCATTCGACCGACTTAATAAACCAGTTCGCAGGGCGCAGGTGCATCTGCTCAATCTTGGACAACAGCGCTGGGGACCCGCCCCGCAGGAAGTCGAGAGGAGAATCCACACCATAAACGATTTGGAGCGCCTTGGCAACCTCATCGCCCGGATCAGCTGGAAGAAATCGTGGCAAGACGTGGATCGCGATTGATTGCCGCCGTGCGGATGTCAGTTACCAGCCGAAGAACGCTTGCGTCCCATCATGGTGTCGGCTACCTTTGTAAAAGCAGCATGAATCGCATGGGCGAACAGGAGTTGTGCATGTTCCGTGCAATACGTTGGATTTGGATTTTCGCGGCGCTACTGGGCTGCGCCGGGCAAGCGTTTGGCCAGGGTTACTGGAACGAAACATCCGCAGTGTTTTTTATGCCCGATGGCAAAACAGCCATCGCCGCGTGTTTGGACGAAAAAGTCCGCGTTTACGATGTGGCCACCAGTAAAGAGACGTCCACATTCGAGGCCCACAAGGACGGGGTGTGGTCCGCAGTCTTGTCGCCAGACGGCAAAGTGATCGCGACCGGCGGCGGCGACAACCTCATTAAAATCTGGGACGCCAAAACATTCAAACTCATCCGCCAATTCGAAGGGCACACCAAGGAAGTGCTGACGGTTGCCTTTTCTCCGGACGGCAAAACGCTGGCCAGCGGCGGCGGCGATCGCACCATCCGCACCTGGGACGTAGCCACCGCCAAACAAAAAAAGATCTGGCACGGGCATGAGCTAAAAGTGATGTCGGTGGCATATTCCCCCGACGGCAAGACATTGGCTTCCGCCGGCAGTTGCTCGGTAGCGATTCCGGGTTTGATCCAGGGCGGCTCGCACGCCGATGAAATCAAACTGTTTGACGCGGAAACCGGCAAGGAGATTCGCAAGCACACCCAGCACGGCACGATGGTATGCTTCATGCCAGATGGCCGTGGATTAGCCGCTGCCGGCTATCTCGTAACCGGCACGCCGCGCGATGGCACCACGCCGCTGGTCAGCAGAGGCACCAAAGCGATTCTTGGCCCCTGGACGAAAGACGCCGAGTGGTTTGAGATGAAGAGCGCCGGCGGAACACTGGCCCTGTCCTCCGATGGACGACTCATGGCCTTGGCGGGTGGCAGCCGCTTGAATCTTGCCAAGGGCATGGGCAAGTTCGGCAACCGCGATTATGAGATCGATGCGACCAAGATTACTGTCTATGAAACGGCCACGGGTCACGAGGTGCTCAAGCTCGGTGAAAATGGAGCAACCACGGTGGCCTTCTCGCCGGATGGCAAAAAGCTGGCTGCGGGTTTGGCCTCGGGACAGGTCGAGTTTTTTGATTTGACCCCGCCCGAATGGCCCTATGCCGACAAAGCGCCAAAGCTCGGCGCCAAGGATTTAGAGAAGCTGTGGGTCGATTTGGCCGACGAAAAAGCGGAGGTAGGCTATGCCGCGGTCTGGACGCTTTGCGCGGCCGGCAAACCGGCCGTGGCCTATTTCAAGGAAAAACTGCAACCCGAGAAAACAACCGCCGGCGATCAGATCAAGGATCTGTTGGACAGGCTGGACAACGAAAAATACCAAACGCGCGAGGCGGCCTTTGGCGCCTTGAAGAAACTCGGCTCAGCCATTGAGACGGAACTGCGTTTGGCGCTGGCGGATGATAAGACATCACCTGAGGTGCGCAAGCGCCTGCAAAAGTTACTCGATAGCCTGGACAAGCGGCCTGCCTCGTCCGAGGAGTTGCGTTACGTGCGTGCGCTGCAAGTGCTGGAACGGATCGGCACTACCGAGGCCAGGGCGGTGTTGACCGCGTTGGCCGGTGGAGCGCCGGGATCATGGCTGACGCAGCAAGCTCAGCTGGCAGTCAAAAGGTTGGAATCGCGCTAATCGCTTTCACATGCTGGAGTTTGTTAACGCGGCAAAGCCGCAACGTGGGACGGCCTTCCCAGGCCGTCTTGGACGGCCTGGGAAGGCCGTCCCACAATACCTCCGCATCGGGCGGAGACCTTCAGAGGTAATAAACTATGCGGCTTTTCCTCACGTCAGAAGACGATGCCGTTACATGCGTCGCTTGCGAAGGCGAAATCAGCCAGTCGCGCTTCGCCAACAATTCCAACAATCCGCTGGAGGATTTGCTGGGCGTCAACTGCTACGACCGCCGTGTGGTGATGGACCTGGGCCAGGCCAGTTTCATCGACTCCAGCGGCATTTGCTGGCTGTTGGCCTGCCACAAGCGCTTCCTCGCCAGCAGCGGACACATGGTCCTTTACTCCGTGCCCCCCATGATCGACCAGGTGCTGCGTCTCTTGCAATTGCATACATTGCTCACACTCAAAGCCGACCGCGCGACTGCCCTGGCCGCGGCCGCCGAAGTGCGAGGCAAGGCATGACGGCGCCCAACGACCAGGAACCGGCTATTGCTGCCGCCGAGGAGTTTAGCGCCGCCCTGTGGATCGACGTCGCTTCGAGCGACGTGCCCTTTGTGGTCGCGGGCCTGCTTGAGCACGCCTGCGGCATGGGCGTCAGCGACATGTTCATCTGCGCCGAGGAGCTTTACTGCGGCATCTCCGCCCGCCATCTGGGCCTCTGGCAGCCGATGAGCCAGGTTTCTACCGAAATGGGCAAACGCTGCCTGGCCCACATCAAATCGATTGCCGGCATGGACATCGCCGAACGCCGTCGCCCGCTGGACGGGCGCTGGATATTTCAGCGTTCCAACGGCGAAACCGTCGACCTGCGCCTCAGCACCATTCCCACCTTGCACGGCGAAGATTGCACCATTCGCTTTTTGCTGCGCGGCACGCAACTTTTGTCGCTGGACAAACTGGGCATGCTCCAGCGCGATCACAATTGTTTGCTGAAGATGCTCAACAATCCCAGCGGCTTGATCCTGGTCACGGGTCCCACCGGCAGTGGCAAAACTACCACGCTTTA
>DASRAT010000877.1:0-7053 GCA_035638015.1 Gemmataceae bacterium
CGTCTCTGTGCTTCGCCCAGCGACAGGGCCACCTGCGCCGCGACCAACGAATCGGCGGTTTTGGCCTGGTCAAACGCCCTGGCCAGCAATTTGGCCGCTTCGGCGGGCCGGTTCTGTTGCAGCAGCGCCTCGCCGGCCAGCCGCGTGGCTTCGATTTCCAACATTAAATGGGGGGCGCGCAACTCCCCGACCGTGGTGAGTCTTTCGTTCAACCTGGGGTTGGCCGCCGCTTCCCGCAGACCTGCGCAAGCCTTGTCAAAGGATTTGTAGTCGTCCGGCCGCGCATGGCGGCTTTCGAGCATGGACGACCATGTGGCCGATGTGCCCTGGACGCAGCATTGCTCGTCATGAACCCTGGCTATGAAGCGCACCGTCGGATTGGCTGCGTCGGCATTGTTGGCGCTGCGCACCACGTCCCAGGCCACGTCCGGAAAACGGCGCACCGCCTGAGCGGCGCTGGCCTGTTGGTGATTGGTCAAGAGCGTGCCGATTTTGTCGATGAACTCTTCCCGTCCCACGGCCGGCTTTTGCGAGTCCATGAGTTCCAGGCAAACACGGCCGGTCTCAACCCGCGGCAACTGCAATTGCGGCGCGGCCGCCACCTTGGCGTCCGGCGCGGGCCTAAATGGCAAGCATCCCGGCGCGGCAATCGCCGCGGCGGCAACCAGCGCCGTCCAGCCAGCGCCTGTCAAACTGCTCGTGGGGCTGTGGGGCATGGTTAAAAATCCTTGGGAGTAATCATGTGGACTTTGAATATTTGCTCCCAACAGTTAGTCGGCGGATCTGGCCGCAGCACCTCCATTGGAGTGTACGTGTTGATCATGCCCAGCGTGTCGTCAACGATGCTCGGATGAATGCTGATCGTTTTCAGCAGCGACCGGCTTGCGTTCATTGATTCGCAGGGCGTCGTCAGCACGAAGGGGCGGATCATGATGACCGTTTCGTGCCGCTCGCGTCTCGTGTTCTGCCGGCGGAAGAAAATGCCGACGTAAGGAATGCGGCCGAGCACGGGGATTTCTTCACGGTCGTCGAACACGCGTTCCTCGATCAAGCCGCCGACGGCGATGGCCAGGCCGTCCTTGGCCACGACGGTGCCCGTGAAGTTTTGCCGCGCCACAATGTCCACCGGCACGTTCGTGAAGCCGTTGCCGTTGGCGTTCGGCAGCGGAATCTGGCCCGCGTTCGGCAAGACCTGCGATTTTTCCTCGTGCAGCCGGAGCGTGACCGTGCGGTCGGCGTTGATGTTGGGAGTAATGAGCAGGCTGGTGCCGATGTTTTGCAGCGTCGTGACCGGAGTGGATTGAGAATTGCCAGCCGTCGTTAGACCCGTGGTAACGACGGTCGCCGGCGTGAATCCAATCGTGATCGGCTGCGTGTTGCCGATGAAAATCTGGCTGACTTCGTTGTTGGCCGTCATCAAGAGCGGCGCCGCCACCTCGGTGATGCGGTTCTTGTCCTCGAGCATTTGCATGCGCATACGGAAGTTTCGGCTGACAATCTGAAACATGAGCGCCCGTCCCGGATCGGCGCCGATGGGGCCGGGGTTGATGGCATCCGCTCGCTGCACCGGCGAGGTGTTGTCCGCAAACGGCGGCAAGATGTTGGCTGGCAGCAAATCACCCGCGGTGAAACCACCCGCCAGCAAAGCTCCGTCGGTAAACTGGTAATCGAACACTGACCGAAAGCCGTCGCTGAGGTCGATGGAAAGGACTTTTACCTCCAGCAGAATGACCGGCGTGGGTACGTCCAGCCGACACACCAGGTCGCGAATCTGGGCCATGGTCATTGGGTCGCTGGTGCGCACCAGCAACTGGTTATGCTGACGAATGACCGTGACAAATATGGAAGCTGGTTGCTGTTTCCTGAGAATGTCGAGA
Source organism: Gemmataceae bacterium (assembly GCA_035638015.1). Classification (GTDB taxonomy): domain Bacteria; phylum Planctomycetota; class Planctomycetia; order Gemmatales; family Gemmataceae; genus DASRAT01. The sequence goes on from DASRAT010000877.1 coordinate 1,878, forward strand.
ATGACGGCGCGCTGATCGGCTTCATCCTTGCCGGTAAGCACTTTTTCCAGGGCCTGGATGTCGTCCGGCGTCAGCCCTTGCAGGCGTTTTTGCTCGTCGGTGTATTTTGGCTGCTGTGTGCGGGCTGTCGGCAAAATATCGGTAATGGTGCCTGTGCCTCCGCCGAATCCACCAACGCCGCCGATTCCGCCAAAACCGCCCCCGATGCCGCCGAATCCGCCAATGCCGCCGCCAAGCCCACCGAAACCGCCACCAAGACCGCCAAAGCCGCCGAGTCCTCCGATGCCGCCGCCAATGCCGCCGCCAATGCCGCCCGTGGGAACACCAAGGCCGTAACTTCGGCTATTGAGCAAATCAAATCGGCTGAAGCGTTGCTGCAAGTCCGTTATGATGCGGGCGTCGTCGGCCCCGTAGGTGAGTTGCACGCGATCGCCGAACAAATCCCTAATCGCGGTGGCGACGCCGACGGCATTGGGGTAAAGCAGCGTGAAAACCTCCGATTGTTCCTCGCGAAACTCCGTGAGGCTGCGCTGGTTTTCCTTGGCGGTGGTGATGCGAATGATGCCGGTGTCCGGATCGCGGCGGTAAATCAGGCCGTAAGCCTGAGTCACGGCGCCGACCGCAACTACGGGTGTTACATCTTTGAGGTAAAGTGAAACCTTGGTTTTGCCCGCGTCGGCCGAAGTGACGATTTTCAACCCGCTCTGCTGTGACAACAGCCGCATCGCGTCCACCATCGGCAAATCGCGAAACTCCACGAGCTCGAGTGGCGGGCCGCCCTGGTCTTCCACGATGCGCGGTTGGGGCGCTGGCTCCTGGGCGCTGCTCACTCTCGTGGGGGGATCGGCGAAACCAATGGCCGCTTTCAGAGCCAGGCCGATGCCCAGTAGCGCGGCGAGCGCGATGTATTTTCGCATGGGATTCCCTTCCCTGTTTCTCGCGAGACGGCCTGGAAAGGCCGTCCTACTTTTCCGTGTTCCGTGGAGCTCATCGAAGTTTCGGATCGCTCAGCGCAAACTCAGCATCTCTTTGAAAGGCGCCAATTCAATGCGGACTTCCAGGCTGTTGATGTCGTCCACGCGCAAGGTCATGCCTCCCGGTCCCGGCAAGACGCTGTCTTTGCCGACCACGTAAAGCCGGCCGTCCATTTCCACCAGGGCCGTCGAGGGCCGGTCTTTGCTGATGATTCGGCCGCGCAAGACAAGGTTGGGGATTTTCATCGCGGCCTGACCGGGGATTGCGCCCTTGCCGACGTTGAGGACATCTTTGAGCTTTTGACTGGGCGCGGTCGGATCCTTTAGCTCAGGGCCTGGAGGCTGTTTCTTGTCGCCGCCTTGTTCCTTGGGCAATTCCGGCCCAGGTTTTGGATCTTGCTGGCTCGCGTCGGGCAATTCAAAACCCAACACCGGACCCGGAGATGATTTGTAAAAATCAGTTGCTGGTTGCTTCTCCTGCGGCATTTGGGCAAATGCCAGCCAGGCAACCAGGGGAAAAACCAGGGCTGTGGCGCCGAGAACTGCACTGTGTTTCATCATCGTCCTCCCGGCCCCGCCGCGGCGAACATGGCCATGAAAAATGCAATGTAAACGTATCCAACAATGGTGCCCACCACCACCACGATTGCTGGCTCAATCAGGGTGCTAAAACGGCGGATGGTGATTTGCAATTGCAACTCATGAAACTTGGCGACTTCCGCCAAAACGTCGTCTAATGTGCCCGCTGCCTCCCCGACCGCGACCATCCGCGGCAACATCGGCATGAACACGTTGCCGTCCGCCAGGGGTTCCGCAAGACCGCTCCCCTTGAGCACCGCCTCGCGCGTCTTGGCCACATGGGCCGCGACATAGCGGTTGCGATGCATCCCTTGCACCGTCCGCAGGCCCTCGACCAGGGTGATGCCGCTTTCCAGCATCACGCCCAGCCCGTGAGCGAATTGCACCGTCGCCGCCGTGCGCAATATCGAACTTCCCACCAAAGGCACGCGCAGCAGCATCCGGTCGATAATCATCCGACTTGGCGGCCAGAGGTATAACGCGATCAAGGCCACTGTCAAGACCAACAGGCCGATGCCAATCTGGGCGCCATAAGTTGTGGCGAACTCGGAGATATCCAGCAACGATTGCGTCATGGGCGGCAAGCGACGGCCCAGGGCATTGAGAAAAACGCGTAACTTGGGAATGAGGCCCACCACCATGTAGGCCGTCACGGCAATGGCCGCGGCTAACACAATAGCGGGATAAGTCAGGGCCGTGGCAATCTGGGTAAATAACAGCCGTCGCCGTTCCAGCGTGTCGGCAGCCCGCCCGATTACTTGTTCCAGCGTGCCGGTTTGCTCGCCCACGCGGATCAGTTGCACGACAATGTGGCCGAAACAGCGATGAGCGGCCATGGCGTCGCCAAGGCTCGAGCCTTGCTGAATGCGCGTGGCGACATCATCCCAGACATAGGCCATCGAGCGGCTGGTATTTTGTTCGGCGAGGGTCTTGAGCGCGGCCAGCAAAGTCAAACCGCTGCGCAACATGACGGCCAGCTGGAGAAAACTGATTTCGATGGACAAGGAACGCGGCTGCAGCAATAAAAACGCTTTGCCGCGGGCTGAACCGCCTGAGGATTGCGAACGAACGTCCAGCACCAACCAGCCGCGTTGGCGCAGCGAGCTTACCACGGCGGCGGCGGTGGGCGCTTCCTGCGTGCCCCGCTGCGGCCGACCGGCGGCGTCGCGACCAACATAAGAAAAAACCGGCATAACTGCCACCTTCGTAGCACAGGCGGCTCGCCTGTCTGATTCTTACAGGCGAGCCGACTGTGCAACGACAAATTACCAAATGCTCACTGCACCGAGCGTCTCGCGCAGCGTGGTGGTGCCGCCGAGAACCTTGGCGACCCCGTCCTGAATCAACGTGGTCAACTTCTGATCGCGCATTCGCTGGATCAACTCCGCTTCCTCCGCCCCGTCGGCGATGCGCCGCGACCATCCCTCATCGAGCGGCAAAAGCTCGAACAAACCGACGCGACCGGCATAACCGCGGCCAGCGCAATAAATGCAACCGCCGGCATCGTACACGGTTCGCCCGGCGAGATCGGGTTGCTGCAGTGCGGCCGCTTCTCCGACCGTCATGGGCCGCGCTTTGCGGCAACGCGGGCAAAGCTGCCGCACCAAGCGCTGGGCCGCCGCCAAGCGCAGCGTTGCCGCGATCAAAAAGCGATCCACGCCCATATCGGCCAAACGTGTGATGACGCTCACGGCCGAGTTGGTGTGCAGCGTGCTGAAAACCAGATGGCCCGTCAGCGCCGCCTTGATGGCCACGTCCGCCGTTTCGGTGTCGCGGATTTCGCCGACCATGATGACGTCCGGATCGTGCCGCAGCACGCTCCGCAGCGCCTTGACAAAGGTCACCTTGTCCGCGGAGTCCACCTCCGCCTGGGCCACGCCCTTGATCTCGTATTCAATGGGGTCTTCGACCGTGAGAATATTCAGCGATTCGCGTTCCATCAGCCTGCGAATGGCGGCGTAGAGCGTTGTCGTTTTGCCGCTGCCGGTCGGGCCGGTCAACAGAATCATGCCGTGCGGCTGATCGAGATAGTGGTGGAAACACTTCAAATCGTCGTCACGCATGCCCAGGCGTTCCAGCGTTAGCTGCTCGGTTTGCAGGGCCAACAGGCGCAGCGTCATGCGCTCGCCGTATTTGGTTGGCAGCGTGGCGACGCGGATGTCGATTTTTTGTCCTGTCCGGCCGAAGCTGTGCTTGAAGCCGCCGTCCTGGGGAGCGCGTTTCTCGGCAATGTCCATGCCGCACAGTACCTTGAAGCGGCTGACGACGCCGCTTTGCAACGTCAGCGGCAGCCGGCGATAGACTTCCAACGCGCCGTCTACACGAAAACGGATTTGCAAACCGTCTTGATCGGGGTCGATGTGAATGTCCGATGCTTGCCGCAGAATGGCGGCATGGAGCATTTCCTCGCTGACGGCCACCGTGTCGTCGGGCTGAAGGATCGACAGGGCGCGCAGGTCAATGGACCGCGATTTGGGCGCCCCGCTTCCAGGCGTAGGGCCATGTTGAAGATCGGCATAGACGCGATCCAGGGCCCGCTTGAGCGATTCGGGCTCCGCCGCTTCGGCGCGTACAGGAGTGGCAACAAACTTCTCGACCGCCTGAAGCGCCGCCAAATCCAGCACATTGCAGCAAGCGACATGCACATGGCCGTCGGACAGCGCAAACGGCAGCACCTGACGGCGGAGCGCCAACTGCGGCGGCACGCGAAAGGCCAGGGCCGGGTCGATCTTGACCTTGTCCATGTTGAGCAGGCCAACGCAGTCGGCGTCGGCAGGCAACTCAACATAGTGCACGCCGAATTCCAGTCCCTGCTCGACAGGCCGTTCCCAAGTGACACGGCCCTTGCGCGACACCGTTTCCCACGGTGTCTGGATTTGCAGCTCGACAATGGCGTCGATTTCCAGGCGCAAATCCTCATACCCGGTTTGCACCAGCAAGCGAGCGCCGGCCCGCGTTACGTCCTTGAGCGTGGCCGTCATCAAGCGGCCGCCGTGCAAAAAGGTGACGGGATAGGGCTTGGCCGGCGCGGAGCGGGCCTGACCGCGGCGTTCGCCGCGCGTGCGACCGGCCGGCACTCTGGTTTCGCGCAGCGCTTTGTGCACCTGCGTCGCTTGAACGTCTTTCATCGGGCGCCTCCCACAGCCCTCATGGGCGGCCGCCGGTACTGGGCGGCGCGGTCGCGCAGCACCTGCGGGTTGCGTGCCATAGTCTGAGCAGTGTTTTCAGAGATCAGATTCGACATCCAAAGCCGGGCCAGGTCGTGTTCCAACGTTTGCATCCCCTGAGCCGTCCCGGTTTCCATCATCGAGTATATCTGATTGCTCTTGCCCGTGGCGATCAAGTTGGCCACGGCCGGGTTCATCATCAGGATTTCGCTCGCGGGCACACGACTGCGGCGCGTCAGGCCGTTGGCCTGCGCCCGCGGGTTTTGTATGGCGCTGCCGTCGGCGATCAGCAAATGCTGGGCGACGACGCAGCGAAGCACCAACGCAAGTTGCCTCCGGATGCCAAATTGCTCATCGGCGGGAAACACCGACACGATGCGCTCGATGGCGCCGACGCAATCGCCGGCATGCACCGTCGTAAGCACCAGATGACCCGTCTCGGCAGCGGTGATGGCA
>DASRAT010000878.1:0-3795 GCA_035638015.1 Gemmataceae bacterium
CTTTTCCGATTGGTTGTTAGTTTGGTTTTCCACGGGAAGCTCCAGGATTTTGGTGGTTCTTGTTGTTCATGAGCGTCGCACTCGCGGCGGTCATTGACAATTAGCAAGCACCCTGGGCCGTGTGACAGCAATTTTGGATTATTGCGATTTCGACAGCCAACTGAGTTGCTCAATAGAGCGGGCCACTTTGCTCGTACCAGTGTTCTGACGGCTTGCGTTTGGTCCCGGTCTTTTTCAATTTGGTGTTGGCTAGACGTCCGCGGAGCTTGGAGGAAACGATGGAAACCCCCGCGCTGGTTTTTGGCCCCGTGGTGGTTTTCTTCACAATTCCGCGCGTTGTTTTCTTTTCGGTCATTTTTAGCCCTGGGTTGGAACAATAGAGCCGGCTAAAAAAACCGGCCCATCGTGATCAAAATGCAGTTGCTGGGAATCTTACCCGGGTCTGCAAGTATTTCGGCTTCTACGCGTGCAACATGTCCAAAGTGGCCGGCTTTACTCGTCGTCAAACTCGGGTGGCCTGCGCGGCAACGGGCCGACTTTTTCCAAAATCAAGCGCAATTGTTTGTCCGGCACGCGACCAACTCGCCGCACGATATCGTCTTTTGCGAATCCTAAGAACCAATCGCAAACAGCGGCTGATCGTTTTTGAAGGCCTGTTCGCGGATGGCCCCGCGGGTGATAGGGCAACAATACAAAACTATCGGGTAAGGGGTCCGGTACGGTTCCAGTAATCGCTACCGCCGCCAACTCCATTTCCGCATCGATGTCTTCCGAGGGATTGAGGATTATCACAGGCCGCACTTTCGGATTTCGGTGCTGAGGGTCAACAACTTCCACCTTGACGATGTCGCCACGGCGAAGCTCGGCCATTGACTTATTCCTCTTGATAAATCAGCAAATATCGTCCGGCTCGTCATACCAGCTTTGCGGCGGCGGGTACTTTTTGACAAGTTTTTTGAGCTCAGCGCTGGTGACATGCGGGAGCTTTTTCGAAGGCGCAGACGCGGCCACCACGCCTTTTTTTGTTTCGGCGCGTGGATTCTTCGCCTTGAGGGCTGGCTTTCTACTATTGGCCATCTTGCGCTCGCAAAAAAACATCAGCAACCTGAGCAAAATCGGCCCGCCCGTTGCGGGCCAGTGGAGGCGCCGGGAATTGAACCCGGGTCTCGGCGTACTTCAGCGACGGCCTCTACGTGTGTAGCATTGCCATTTTTGGCCGGCTCTCCCGGCCGCGTTCGCCCGCTCGCACCCCGGCATGCAGAGTTGCGTGCAGGCTAACCGGTTGTGAAGTTTAGCGGATGCCGCCTCCGGTGAGACCGGCCTCGCGACCGACCCGGGCTTCCGCGATCCTGATTTGATGACCAGGCTTTCGACCTCTCAGACTAAGGTCGAGGCCCAGGGCTGCCTTATTTAGGCTGCCATGGAAAACTGCGGTTCTGCAGTTACAGTGTGACCGGATTTTTAGCGTGGCCTTCCGATCAACCACGACACGCCACCGGCGCCTCAACTTACCCGATCGAAACCAGATCGCCCCCAGGGGGAAAGGCACCGAACGATTCAATTATACCTTTGGTCGGTAGCTGGGAGAAGACTCAACTGGCTCATTCCTCCAGTCCATTCACTATTGCCACGATTTCCCGAAGTTGCTTTTCAGGGACGCGTCCGATTCGTTTTTGCACGCCGGTTTCGTTGATAGTCACCAACCAGCCGCACACTGCCGCCGATTTTTTTGTGAGGCCCGTCCGCGGATGACGATTCGCGTGATAGGGCAGCTTCACAAAATCGTCAGGAATTACTTTGGGAATGGTGCCGGTAATTCCCACCACACCCAACTCAGTTACGAATTCACTCTTTGCTGATTTCGTCAGAACGACAACGGGGCGCAGCTTGGGGTTTTGCAGTTGTGGATCGACGATTTCAACCAACACTATGTCTCCCCGCCGCAGTCCAATCATGTGCATGCAACTCCGCTCACCAAATAACCTCGGTTTCGTCGTACCAACTTTGCGGAGGCTTATGTTTCGCAGCCAGCTTTTTTAGCTTGGCGTGCGTCAGAAGGGATTTCCGTTTCGGCGGCGCAATTGCGACCGCGTTTGCAGAATGGTTCACCTGGACTTTTTTGGCTTTGGTCCTGGATTTTGACTTTTTTGCCATTTGATTGGCTCCTCCCATCTGAGTGTTCAAGTTGATGGCGGACTTGCGCCTCATCGACCGTCCACAGTGAATATGCGGTTAACCTGGTAGATATTATCCCAGTATCTACTCCAAGAATAGGTCGAGTTGCAAGCCGATGGGCGTCATCGTTTCTCTTGAGGCGACTACAAAACGAATTAACGGCTAACAGCTTTCGGTCAGACGCCGCTAATGTGAGCATTCCGAAAGCAAGTCCTTCACGAGCGCCAACGGTCGTTGCGTCTGGGGCAAAGCGCTGGCCTCCAAGCTCGCAACGTAGCTCTTTGCTCGTTCCCGAGAATGGGGCCGCTTTTCCGCAGGTAAATTGACGGAATCCAGCAGATTGTCATAAACATCCGCCAATTTGCAGACCTGCACCTGCCAGGGCGCTCCCTTCAACCCTTCCATGTAAGCCTGTTCTCGATGAGTCTCAGGCAAGCGTTTTTCCTTGGTTAACAAGGCAACCCACTCCGCAATTTCCCGCCCGAAGTTCTTCTCCAAATCGTCAAAATCCGTTGTCGTATCCTCGATAGTGTCGTGCAAAAGTGCCGTGGCCAACATACGCGGATCGTCAAACCCAAACACATTGCGGACGATTGCTGTGACGCGGAACACATGGCTGACATAAGGCGTCCGCCCGTCCTTGCGCATCTGCCCGTGATGAGCACGAGCCGCGAAGGCGATGGCGTCCAAAACCATGCGATAGGAAGCAGGTTCAGGCATGAGGGTTACACCAAGTCCAGCCGGCGTTTGGTCACGCGGGAACGATTACACTCGGCACACAACCCACGAACAATGAGGCTGTGGCCGCTGCTGCGGAAGCCGTGTTGGCGGCAGATTTCGTCAATAATGGGCGCGATCGCAGGATGCTGAAACTCGATCATCTGATTGCACTGCTGGCAATAAAGATGCTCGTGCTGCGGATAGCCGTAGTCGTGTTCGTAAACGGTCCGCGAGCCGACTTCGAGTTGCCGCAACATGCCGGCGTCTACCAATTTGGTTAAAGAGCGGTAGACGGTGGCCCGGCTAGCACGAAAGCCTTCGCGCTTGACGGCATCGATAAGCTGGTCGGCATCGAAGTGGTTATGCTGGCTGAAGATGTAGCGGACCAGGTCGCGTTGCTGGTCGGTGAACCGCTGTGGCCTGGGCCTGCTGGCCAGGTATTCGCGGAACTTGTCTTCCGGGCTTTGCGACACGGCGACGGCTGGCAGAGACATGGGATTCTCTTGAGTTAGGTTGCCAGCCGTCATTATATGCTGCTTGCGGCTTGGCGCGGAGTGCCAAGCCGCAAGCGGTTGCCATCAGGCGTCTTCCGCCTCAATGCGCCGCAGCAGACGGTCGAGCGCAATCTCGAATTTTTCAGGGGTGTCATACGTCCCCGCCGCGATCTCGCGGCGGACATGTTCCACCAGGGCTGCTCGAAACATCGGTTCTTTCTTGTTGCTAGTCGGGGTGTTTTCGTTGGGTTCCAAGTGCCGCCACCATTCGCGGGTACCAGTGATCGGGCCGGCCAAACAACTGCGTGCGTGCGTGTGCATGGGTCTCTCCTCCTGCCGCCAGGAACGATGTGCGGGTTGTGCTCCTGACCACAGGCTCATAATAGACGACAAGGGTTATGCTTTG
>DASRAT010000879.1:0-3421 GCA_035638015.1 Gemmataceae bacterium
CGGTCGTGTTCACTGCCGACGGCAAAACCCTGATCGTCGCGGCCGAAGGTGTGGTTCACGTTGTCGATGCGATCTCCGGCAACGAAGTACGCCAGATGCGAATCAACCGCTTATGGCCGGAGTGCTTGGCTGTTTCCAACGACGGTAAGATCCTCGCCGTGCAGCTCGCCGGCGGCGAATTAAGCCTCTGGGACGTCGCCACGGGCCGTAAGCTGCGCGGCTGGCAAACCGATCATTTCGGGCTCTGGCCCGACGAACCAGATCAAGTGCATTTGTCCGGAATAGCCTTCGCTGGTGGCGACAAAATGTTGATAACCACCGCGGGGATATTTGAAAACGGCCAGCACGTCGGCCTTTGGGACGTGGCCACCGGCAAGCCCCTTCACTCGCAAGTGGGCCACAAGTCTGCCATCAACGGCATGGCCCTCTCCCCTGATGGTAAAGCCATCGCCTCGACCAGCTTGGACGGCACCATGCGGCTGTGGGACCCGGTGACCGGGCTGGAGCGCATGCAAGTCAAGGCGGATGAATCCAAGACACTGTTGTGCGTCGCCATTGCACCGGATGGCAAGACCATTGCCACCGGAACCCAAACAAGTTTTGATGACAGATTGGTGCAATTGTGGGACGCCGCCAACGGCAAGGAACTGCGCCGCTTTGCCAAGGGTCCAAAAAGCGTCGCCGCAGTCGCGTTTTCACATGACGGCAATGCCCTGGCAGCCGCAGGCCCGGGCAGTACCATCACGTTTTGGGATCCGGCAACCGGCCAGGCCAAGGGCCAACTTACAGCCAAGGGTACTCGCTGGATTCATGCCCTGTCATTTTCGCCGGACGGCAAAAAGCTGGTCAGCGGCCACGACATGCTCGGTCCCCCCGTGGACAAGTCGGCGCCGAAACCTGCCGTGGTTCCTCCCCAAGGCGAGGCCTGGGTTTGGGATCTGACCACGAAAACACCATTGCGCAAATTGCTGCATGGCAACAAGAATGTGCGGGTAGCTGCGTTTTCTACTGACGGCCAAAAAGTGCTCACAGCGTACGCTGGAGACAGCGCGCGGCTTTGGCAAGTCGACGACGGCAAGGAACTTCTGCATTACGCGGGTCACAACGGCATGGTCATGGGTGCGGCCCTGTCGCACGATGGCCGGCTGTTGGCCACGGCGGGAGTGCGCGGCCGTGGCATTCGGCTTTGGGAGGTTGCCAGCGGCGAGGCCCTGGTCGAATTCGGCGACAGCACAGCCTCGTTCAGCACCCTGGCGTTTTCCGCCGACGGCAAATTCCTGATTTCCGCGGGCAGCGATTGCTGTTTGCTGGTTTGGGACGTGCCAACCCTTTTGGACAAGTTGCGGCCTCTGTTCTTTCCGGCAGTTGCGGTGTCCGACAAAGAGCTGGAAACCTTGTGGTCCGACCTGGCCAGCGGCGATGCCGCCACGGGTCTCAAAGCTGTCCGTACCTTAGCGGCTGTGCCGGCTCAGTCTGTGAAGTTCCTTCACAAAAAAGCCGATTTGCCCGCGCCGTCCAAGGAGGTCGCCAAACTCATCGCAGACCTCGGCGCCAAGGAATTCGTCGTCCGCGAAAAAGCAACGGCGGACCTGTTGAAATTCGACAAACAAGTTGTACCGTCACTGCAACGCATGCTGGACGACTCTTCCGTTGAGGAAATCCTCCAGCGGCTGATTTACGTGCTGGAGAAGATGGGCGAAAAGCCGTTTTCGCCCGCCAAGCGGTTGCGCGAGATTCGAACCGTGGAAACCCTGGAGCGGATTGGGAACAAAGAGGCCAAGGCCATCCTGGAAACGTGGGCAAGCCAGTTGGTAAACAGCACGATTGGTAGCGAAGCCAAAGGAGCGCTGGCAAGGCAAAAGTAGCAGCACGGCCGTCTCGTGACGGTGAGCAAATGCTGATGTCATTGAGCCAATAATGGGACGTGTTCCCAGCGCTTGAACACGCCCTGGCCTGCTACTTTGGCAGCTCGAAGAGCTTCACATCCACCTTTAGTTCGATGACAAACTCGGTGTAAGTCTTGCCGCCGTTGCTCGATCCGTCCCCGGCCCCGCCGGTCCACCTTATTGGCTGGTGACTGCTATGAATACCACGCACCGCATGGATTACTTCACCGGCCTGGACCTGGGCCAAAGCCGAGTTTGAATTTCGTGGCGGGGGATCATGGACGCGATGAGAGGATCGCCACGGCGGTGACCAGGGGGATCAAGAGACCCACTTGCTACCAAGAGGGGCCCTTGTTCGGCGCCTTAAGGCACCATGTTCTTCCCGCTTGACACCACGCGCAATGGCATGAAAACACTGGAAAGTACCTGCGCCCAAGTCCTGCTGTTGTGGCGGCTCCTACCGGCCTGACCAGGTTCGCAGCTTGACGTTTGAGCGGTTTCCCATCCGGCACTGGAATAGGATGGCATCAGGAGAGATCATCGCTTCTTTTTCAAGCTAAGACACTACATGTGATTTGCATTGGCACACGTGCAACGATTTATCTGGCGCGACCAAAGAGGAGCGCAATATGTCTGGTAGCGTACGCGGCAAACCACTTGCGGATATGCCAGTCCCGTTTCTGCAGCACAAATCCGCGTGACTTTCCGAAAAACCTGAGCATTTTTTCCGTCCACCCCCCACTATAAGAGAAAGCGAACGCCGTCCCGAGATCCCAGGGATCGTGCCATGGTCCGTCAGTCGAGTTCTTTGTCCGAGTTGCTCAAGATCATGCTTGGGGAGCCGTTGTCCCAGCATGGCGACCGTGAGCTGCTGCGCGATTTCATCGAAAACCATACTGAAGCCGCGTTTGCGGCGATTCTTGATCGGCATGGGCCGATGGTGCTAGGTCTGTGCCGCCGCCAGCTAGGTGACGCCCACCTGGCAGAGGATGTCTTGCAGGCGACGTTTTTGGTGTTGGCCCGCAAAGCTCGCTCGATCCGCCGCCGCGAAAGCCTGGCCAGCTGGCTCTACGGCGTGGCAACGCGGTTGTCCCGGCAAGCTCGGTTGGCGGAGGCCGCACGCTCAAAAAGGGAACGCCAGGCAGCCAGCGAACACGGTCAATCATCGGCCGGCGATCCCGTTTGGGACGATTTGCTGCGCGTTCTCGATGAGGAATTGCAGCGGCTTCCGGAGCGTTACCGGCAGCCGTTGCTTTTGTGTTACCTGGAAGGCCGGACACAAGACGAGGCGGCGAAACATTTGGGTTGGAGCCTCATCACGCTACGGCGACGGCTCGAAAAAGGCCGTGATTTGTTGAGAACGCGCATGACAACTCGCGGGGCAACGCTTGGAGCGGGGTTGTTTGCCGGGTTCTTGGCGCCGTCAATCGTCAGCGCCGCCCTGAAATCGGAACTAAGACGCGCGGTCGTGACCGCGGCAACAAATGCCGGCCAAGGCGCCGCGATTTCCGCAACGGTTTTGGCATTAGTCAATG
>DASRAT010000880.1:0-4895 GCA_035638015.1 Gemmataceae bacterium
CATTCAGCGCAAAACGATTGAGGACAAAGCCCCCAAGGGTCCGCCCGACAAGGCGCCCGGCGGCAAGCAGCCGACGCCGGATTCACCGGTCAAGAAGTACTACGTCCCCAAGGACGGCTTCGCCAACTATTACTTCAACAAGGAAGCCAGCGACTTATTGCTCAAGAACCTCAAGAACCGCGGTGATTTCGCCAAGTTCACGGGCAAATGGGAGATCGAAGGCGGCATCAAGTTCTTCAAGGCCAACAGCGCCAGTGCACTGCACCTGGAAATCGCCGACGAGAAGGCCAAGGAAGGCGGCGGCATCAATCCAGTGGTCCGTTTCAAGGCCGGCGAGTTTCCGATTCCGCTGGAACTTTACCCTCAGAAGGCGGGCCAGATCAACAAGGAATACACCATGCCCGAGGGCAGCGGGGGTTTCATGGCGGCCCTGTTCATTTACCGCAAATTGCTGCTGCACGGCGAGAAAAGCTTCGAGATCGAGTTCGCCCACGGCGGCACGGAGCCGTGTTATCCCTATTCCTCCGACCGCAAGAAAACCGCCAAGGACCGCAAAATCATGACGGAAGTCATCAACGCCAAGACGGGCGCTTACATGGTCAAGTTCTTTTTCAACCAACAAGACGCCAAGGACGTGGGCCGACTGGAGGCGTTCGAGGTGCGCATGTCGGAGTTCGACGATCCGTGTGAGGTGTTTTGCTCCAATTACAAACAACTGCCGACCGGCCAATGGCTGCCGCACCGTCTCACCGTCTTTCACGGCGACACCCTTTACGGCGACCTCGACTTCAGCAACATCAAATTGAATGTGGGTGACTGATATGCGACGTAATCAAGGCCGCTTGCGGCTAGGCGTTTTCCTGGCCATTGCCTTTTGCCTCCTCGCCGTTTCGAGCGTCCCCGCCCAGGAGTCGTTCACACAGACAGCGGCCGAGGTCAACAAAAAGATGGTCAAGCTCTTTGGGGCCGGCGGCTTCAAGGGCATGCCGTCTTACGGCACCGGCTTTCTCGTGTCCGGCGACGGCTACATCCTGACCGTTAACAATCACATCCTCGGCACGCCCGATTTGCGCGTGCATCTTGCCGACGGCCGGCTCTACAACGCCAAGGTCGTGGCCCGCGAGCCGGATTTGGACATCGCGCTCCTCAAAATCGATCAAGAGGTGGACAAGCTGCCGCATTTCGACGTTGCCAAGGCGGCGGCCGCGCCATCGGCGGAGACGGGTGACTGGGTCTTGTGTCATAGCAATCAGTTTGCCATTGCCGTTCGCAGCGAGCCGATGTCGGTGCAGCGCGGCAACATCATGGCCGTGGCCGAGCTTAAGGCTCGCCGGGGCATCTTTGACCCGCCGTATGCCGGTGTGGCCTATTTCCTGGACACTGTGGCTTGCAATCCCGGCGCCGCGGGCGGCGTGATCACCAACCGCAAGGGCGACTTGCTGGGCATTCTTGGCCGTGAGCTTAAGAGCAACTTGACCGACACCTGGGTCAACTACGCCATTCCGATCAATGCCAGGGTCGAGATCACCCGTGAAGATAACAGCAAAGACAAGGTCGATTTCGCCCGTTTCGTCAAGGAAGGGATGGAGGGCAAATACAAGGAAAGCGCCGGCAAGAAACGCGACAAGGAAGGCCGCGGCGGCTTCCACGGCATCATCCTGGTGCCCAACGCCGTCAGCGCCACGCCGCCTTACATCGAGGAAATCCTGCCCGGCTCGCCGGCCGCCAAGGCCAAGCTGCAGCCGGACGATCTGATCGTCTATGTAGACGGCGAGCTGTGCCCGACGGTCAAGGCGTTCAAGGACATCATCAAGCAAACCAATCCGGGGGTGACGCTGCAACTGGAAGTGCAAAGGGGGACGCAGCTCAAGACGATCAAGTTGACGCTGGAAGATTTTCCCAAGGGGAAGTGAAAGCTAAGCTAATTGAGCCTTCAAGGTAATGCAAAATGCGACATCATCGGTATGTTTGGTTTGCCGCCGTTCTTTTGTCCATTGCGTTCGCTCCGGCGTGCCCCCTGCCCGCCCAGCAGCCGCCGGGCCTCAATGACCAAATGGAAAAAGCGATCAAGGACGCCGCCAAGACGGTTGGCCCCAGCGTGGTGCAAATACAAACCCAGGGTGGCGCCGACATCGTTGTCACCAGCCCCAAAGGCCCCGTGCTGCGCAAGGGCATTGGGCCGACCACCGGTGTCATCGTCGATGCGGACGGTTACATCATTTCCAGCGCTTTTAATTTCAGCAACAACCCGGCTTCGATCATCGTTTCCATTCCTGGTCAAAAGGAGCCGGTGCTGGCCAAGAAGATTGCCACCGATACGTCGCGCATGCTGACGCTCATCAAGGTCGAAAAGACGGGGCTGCCAGTGCCGAAATTTGTGCCGGTCAAGGAATTGAAAGTCGGCCAGTCGGCCATCGCTCTGGGCCGCACGCTTGACTTCAAGGCACTGGATCAAACCCGCGAGCATCCGCCGTCGATCAGCTATGGCATCATTAGTGCCCTGGGCCGCATTTGGGGCAAGGCCATTCAGACTGACGCCAAGATCTCGCCAGTCAATTATGGCGGGCCGTTAATTGACATCACTGGTCGCGTGCAGGGCATTATTGTCCCTGCTTCGCCGGACGGCAGCGACGTGACCGCTGGCTTCGAATGGTACGACTCGGGCATTGGTTTCGCCATCCCCATGGAAGACATCATGGCCGTGGTGCCCAAGCTCAAGAAAGGCAAAGACCTCGAGAAAGCGGCTCTGGGCGTCAACATGAAGGGCGGCAACCAATTCGGCGTGCTGCCCGAGATTGCCAAGGTCGCGCCCGGTTCGGCCGCGGACAAGGCCGGCCTCAAGCCCGGCGACATCATCACCGAAATCGACGGCAAAGCGGTTGTCAATCAGGCCCAGATCATGCACCTGCTCGGCCCGAAATACATCGGTGACACGATCGCGCTCAAATACAAGCGCGGCAAGGAGGAGAAGGCAATCGCCAAGCTGGACCTCATTGCCGTCACAAAAGAAGTCAAATATCAACATCCTTTCATGGGCGTTTTGGCAATCCGCGATGATCCCAAGCTGGGTGTCGAAGTTCGTTACGTCTACCCGAAAAGCCCCGCCGAGGCGGCAGGCATCAAGACGGGCGACCGCATCGTCAAATACGGCAAGGCCAAGGACAAATTGATCGGTTTCAAGGGCGACAAGCGCGGCCGCGATGAATTGGCAGATTTCCTCAACACGCTGGCGCCTGGGAGCGAGATCGTGCTCGCAGTCAACGGCCAGGACGGCAAAGACAAAGGCGCCATCACTCTGAAACTGAATGCCATGCCCGGCAGCTCGCCCGGTTCGGAAGACATCGTGCCCGCCAAGTTGCTGGCGCTTGCCTCAGCAAAGAAAGCGCTGGCGCCGCTGGAGACCAACGATCCCAACGCCAAACCGCCCAAGGTTGACCAGGACGGCAAGAAAGCCGAAATCGGCATGCTCAAACGCACCAACGCCGGCGGCGACCGCAAGTATTGGATCTATGTGCCCAAGGATTACAACCCACAAATCTCTTATGCCGTCGTGGTCTGGCTGCATCCGCCCGGCAAGTTCGCTGACGATGACTGCGAGAAGACCACCGATGCCTGGGACGATTTTTGCACTGAGAACAAGGTTATCCTCGTCGGTCCCCTTACCGAACAAGACGGCGGCTGGACCCCCTCGGACACGGAGTTGGTGCTGGAAGCGGTGCGCGATGTGACCAGCCGCTACACCGTGGACAAGAACCGCATTATCGCCTATGGCCTGGGCAACGGCGGCCAGATGGCGTTCCACATGGCTTTCAAGGCCCGTGACACCTTCCGGGCCGCGGCAACCCTCGGCGCTGTCGTAACCGAGCCGACGGAAAATGTCGCCAATCAGCGGCTTTCGTTTTACGTGGCCGGCGGCGACCGCGATCCGGTTATCAAGGCGATTGTGCAAACTCGCGATCGCCTGATCAACAATCGCTTTCCAGTCTTTTATCGTCAATTCGCCAACCGCGGGCGGGAACCGCTGGATGATGAGTCGTTTGCGGAGTTGGTGAGATGGATTGATTCTCTTGATCGGTTGTGATGGCGAGACTGGCGAGCCGAGCAGCGTAGGCTGCCGGCTTATGATTGCAAGAAAACGAAACGCTCAGCAACACAGGATGTTGCTGAGCGTTTTGTTTTTTTGCGCGTTCAACCGGGCAGCTTACGCTGCTCGGCTCGCCAAACGCGATTACTTCAACTCCACCGACCAGTAAGCATTCTCCAAAAACGTCTTCCAGGACTGGTACTTGTTCAAAGTCAGCTTGAGATTGAGCATCGGGCTGCGCTTCGGCTTTTCCGGCTTGCGGATCAGCGTCATGTGCGCCTGCTTCGGCGTGCGACCGCCTTTCTTGACGTTGCACTTGATGCAGGCGCAGACGATGTTCTCCCAGGTCGATTGGCCGCCCTGACTGCGCGGCACGATGTGGTCCAGGCTAAGCTCCGTGGTCGGGAACTTCTTGCCGCAGAACTGGCACTGGTTGTGATCGCGGGCAAAGATGTTGCGGCGGTTGAACTTCACCGTCTGCTTCGGCAGTTTTTCGTAGCCCACCAGGCGTATGACGCGCGGCACCTGGATTTCGCTGTTGGCGGTGCGCACCCAGTCATCGTCTTCCTGGCGGAAGTTCTTGGCCCGAAACTCGCTTACTTCGCGCCAGGTTTCGAAATCATAAGTGGAGAACGTGCCGTCCTCCTGGCTGACGACCTCGGCCAGGTCTTTGCAGAGCAGGATGAACGCACGCCGCACGCTGATGATGTGGATGGCCATGAACAGCTTGTTCAGGACCAGGACGCTGGCGTCGAGGGCGGGGTTGAGGCTTGGTGTCATAACATCCCTTTCGGATGCGGGGGCGTTGCGG
>DASRAT010000881.1:0-2728 GCA_035638015.1 Gemmataceae bacterium
AACCAGGCCCAGCAGGCCGTCACTTGGTTTCGGTATTACGGTTATGACTCGTATTACCGCTAACCAAACGCGATGGGAAACATTCCTTGGTGTTGCAGGCTCCTGGGCCATGAGGCCTTGTCCATGCTCCGGCCGTAAGACAGGATTACGTTTTTTGGATCATTCTTTCCTTAACGCGATTCCTGTCTTACGGCCTTTGCCCAGCTACCCACGTCACTTGACTGCACGGAAAGTGGCTATGCGGCAATCGCAGCCTGTTTTCCCTTGGCAGCGGATTGCAGTCCCGTTATCCTCAAACAAGGACGTTCACCAATTCTTTTCGCTTTTCCAGGGACGGCCACCATGCATGGTAAACGGCAAACCCGTTGGTGTTGGCTCCTCATCGCGTGGCTCGCATTCGGTGTGGCGGCTGTCGGCGCCCAGAGTAGCCCGTGGGCCATTGAATTGCAAAAGGCGGGTGTCGAGCCGGACCGGAAGGGGATTGAGAAATTCCTCGCGACTTTGCGGCTGACGCCCGAGCTGGAAGCTAAGATCAAATTGCTTCTGGTCGATCTCGGCGATGAGCGCTTCAAAGTTCGCGAAAAAGCCACGGCCGACCTGCTCAAGCTGCCTCCCATTGCGGAACACCTACTCAAAGATGCCGCCGGCCGCGATCTTGAAACGCAAGGCCGCGTCAAGCTGATTTTGTCGAAGCCGCATTACGCGGAAGCCAAGCAAAAAGCGCTGCTAGTGCTTCACGTCATTGCCACTGACCGCATCAAGGGGTTGGCGCCGTTGGTGCTGGATCTGATGCCGCAGTGGGAAGATGAATACCTCTTGCATGCCGCGGCCAAGGCGGTCGAAGCATCCGTTGACAATGCGGATGACAAGGCTCTCAGGCAGGTCATCGCCAAGAGCAAATCCGAGCAAGCGCGGGCCGCGGCGGTTGCGGCCTGGGCGACGGTATTCAAACGAGATGTGGAAAAGGACCTGGAAGAGCTGCTCAAGGACAAGTCGGCGGCAGTGCGGCTCGAAGCAGCCATCGGCCTCTTGAATTTGGCCAATCACAAGGCGTTGCCGGTGCTAGTCGAATTGTTGGAGACCGAAAAACCGGAAGTGCGTCAGTCATCGGCGTCCGTGCTGCGGGCTGCCACCGGCCAGGAGATCGCCTACGCTACTTACGACGAGGCCAAGAAACGAGCGGAGGCGGTGAAAGCCTGGCGTGCTTGGGTTGGCAAACATGGCGACACGGCCAAGTTAGTGCTGCCCGTGAGAAAACAGCCGCTCTACCGCGGCCGCATCTTGGTGGGCGTGTGGTCAGACAAAGCACTGCGGGAATTTGACGTGGCCACCGGCCAAACCACCTTCGAAGCCGGCGGTTACAAATACCTTTGGGGCTGCCATGCCACGCCCGAAGGACACCGCCTGGCGATTGATTTCCAGGACAAATGCGTCGTGGAATATGACAGTCAGGGCAAAGAATGCTGGCGCCGCAATGTCCCTGGCAGTCCGACGGGAGTTGAGCGTTTGCCGAACGGGCGGACGTTGATCGCCATGTCCGATGGCAATGAGATCATCGAAATGGACCGCGCCGGCGACGTCGTTTGGAAGGTGAACGTCCCTGGCCGCCCGACAACGGCCCAGCGGTTGGCCAACGGCAACATTCTGGTTTGCCTGCAATTCGGCAACAAAGTCGTGGAGATCGATCCCAAGGGCGTCGTGGTTTGGCAACTCCATAACCTGAACAACCCGTTCACGGCGCAGGCCCTGGAAAACGGCAATGTCCTTGTTTGTGAATATGCCAACGGCGGCCTGCCGGGCGGCGCCAAGGAGTTCGACCGGCAAGGCAAGCTGGTATGGTCGAACACCGGCAAAATGATCAATCCCGCGCAGGCCCAGCGGCTGCCCAACGGCAATACAGTCATTTCGGGCGAGAACGGGGTCACGGAATTTGATGCAGACAATAGAGTGGTGCGTCACCTTCAGGTGTCGCGGGGGCGGTTCTTTGCGTATTGACGATGATCAGGCGATGTAGGCTGCCATTCCCAAATCTGCATAAATCTTGCTATCCGGTTTGACTTTCTCGTGGTTGACATTCAAGGCCCCCGAAATGGCCCAAACAACCGTGACTCGCCCGGACTTCTTCCAGCCAGCGAGCACGTAGCGCCAAAACTGCTTGCGATGGGGGTCTGGCGTGTTGGGCATGGTGACTGACTCCTGCAGTTGGGGCCAGTCACCAATTTACCTCGCCATCCACGACGTGCCGCGAGCGGACGCTTACAGAAATTGCCAAAGGCTAGCCAGCCTCATTTGGCTGATTCGATTACGCCCTTGATTGCCGCGCCGGCCTTGGGCGTCGCCGCGACGTAGTCGTAGCCAAGGGCAGTTGCCAGCGTGGCTGCGATTTGCGTTTGGTGGATTGGCTCCACGTCCTTCATTTCACCGCGGGCAGGCGTGTCCGGGCCGAGGAATGCGGCCCAAAAGAATTCCGAGCCGACTACTTTTTGCCCATGATCCCTCCAGGCCGTCGGCGGGTCGCCGCGGCCATGGTCGGTGGTCACGATCAGCGTCGTCTTGCCCTTGTATTCGGGCATGCGCTGGACCGTTTCCCAAAGCTCGCGCACAAAGTCGTCATTCTTGTGGGCGCCCGCCAGCAAGCGGTCATAGCGGCCGGCGTGCCCCTGGGAATCAGTCTCATCAAAGCTGAGAAACAACACCCGCGGCTTGCGCGCTTGCAGGTAAAGCAGCG
>DASRAT010000882.1:0-5703 GCA_035638015.1 Gemmataceae bacterium
AAGAACTTGCCCAGGGCCTTGGCATCGCCCTTTTCAAAGGCTCGCGCAAACGCCTGCGACGCGGCCGTGATGGCCGACTCATCCTCGGGGCGCGCGGCAGGCTGGCCGGCAATGGTCGCCGCGTTTTTCTGAGTGAAAATCAACGCGGTCGCGGTGGCTGCAAGCAGCACAGCCGCGGCTGTTATCTTCCAATTGCACTTCATCGGTGTACTCCTCGGTAAATTGGTTGAGAGGTGCCGTTGATGATCAGGTCGGTCGATTGGCGAAAGCGCTGACTCTGAGGGCGTTATTGTACGCAAGATCGTCACGGCGAATACTATCTTGCCAAATTGAATGTGAATGGCGGGGAATCGCTGGTTTTCAGAGCGGTCCAGGCGCATATTGATACTGTTGCAAGACCGCCGGACCTGAAGAGATTAGCCAAGTAGACGACCGATCATGAAACCATCCTGGGGCCGAGGTTGGAGCATTGACCTGCGCGTGTGGATTCACCGTGCGGGCCAGGCCATTCTCGGCCCCGGCCGTCTCGAACTGCTGGAAGGCATCGAGCGCTGGCACAGCATCAGCGCCGCGGCCCGTCACATGGGCATGTCTTATCGCCGAGCCTGGGATTTGGTGCAGAGCATTAATCATGCGGCAGGTGATCCGCTGGTCAGCGCCGCCGTCGGCGGCCAGCAAGGCGGCGGTGCACAATTGACGGAGCTTGGCCGCTGGGCTGTGGGTGTGTTTCGCGAGATTCAGCAGCAAGTGCGTTTGACGGCCGCGGCCACATTGCCACGGCTGGTGGAGCCTTCCGACTCTGCCGTGCTGCATGTCGCCGCCGCGGCCAGCCTGGAAGAAGTGTTACGAGACTTGTTGGCAACCTATGCGCTTCAGCAACCCACGGTGAAAGTGCAAGCGGTTTTCGGGGCCTCCGATGAACTGGCAACACATATCCTTGCGGGCGCTCCGGCCGACGTCTTTTTGACTGCTGATGCAGGACCGTTGGAACGCCTTGAGGCCGCTGGCCTGGTCACCGCAGGTACACGCCAGTTGCTGGCCACCACCGCCCTGGCGGCGATCACGCAGCAGGATCGGGACATGCCAGTGTCCAAGCCCGTTCATCTCAAGAAAAAGGAAGCCGGGCGCATTGCGTTGCCGGGTCCTGAAAGTCCCGCGGGACGATACACGCAAACCTACCTGGAAAGCGTTCATCTTTTGGACAAGCTTGCCGCGCGGGCGGTGTGGGTCGAGAACTCACGGGCCGTGGTTGCGGCCATTCGATCACGTCAGGCCGATGTGGGATTGGTTTATGCCAGCGATGCGTTTCAAGCGGAGGGGTGCAGGATATTGTTTCAGATTCCGCGGTTGCCGGTGACGGTGGAGTTTACGGGGGCGGCTGTCCAACGGGGCCAGGGCAAGGCGGGGATAAACCCCGCCGCTCGTAATGCTTGTGAGTTGCTTGAGTTTCTCGCGTCGCCGACGGCCGCGAGCACCTTTTTGCGCTTTGGTTTCGTGCCACAACACCAACCCGAAGCGCAAGCGAGGTAAGATATTTGGCCGCCGCTGCATATCAATCGATATCCGTCCTGCTCTTCGGCGGACTGGCGACGAAGTACGGCACCAGGCCCTTGGCGACGCGCTCCAGGAAAGCAGCCCTGAACTGCGGCGGGCTCATGCTAAAGCGATCTTCCGGTTGGTTGGTCGGATAGGTGCAAGTAAAAATGCTGTCGCGTACTTTGGCTTCTTTGAAAGTGGTGGACGTGGATGTGTCACCAACATTCACGTCCGCCACCTTGATGGTAATGTCCACGTTGCCGCGATACAGATCGGTGGACTTGTTCTCATACATCGACAAATGGCCCAACTCAAGGTATGCCACGAAATCGGCGCCGAACTTTTTGCCGATCTCTTGTTTGGATTGCGTGATCCAGCCGGGATGATCGTGCATATACGCATAAACCTTGCTGACGGGGACGATCGTGACCTTTTCCTTGTTTTCCTTGTAACGCAGGGCGAGCATGTTCGTCAGCCGCGTGCACAGGACTTGATCGGCGTCCCGAAAGATTTCGCTCACGTTGTTGGGATTGCTGTGAGCGACAATGAACACAACTTTGGATTCTTTGTCGGGAATAGTCAGGTCAAAGACGGGGTCGATGTTGTTGTTGGAAAACGGCGCCACAAGGGCGCTTAGCGTGGAAATGGGCGCGCAGCCAATGCTGCCAACCAACGCGGCAAGGAGTGCTGCGGCTACCCACCATGCGCGTTTGCCACGGAGGCGTCGCCGTTCGTCGCGTTGGATCCGTGTCAGATCGTCCATGACTTCTCCTCCGTGAGTCAACGAATTCAGAGCGGCTGGTTTCATCCCTGCCGGATCACCCCAGCCACAACACCAAGCCCCAGCGCACCAGCATCAACACAGCGAAAACCACAATAAACCGAGGCAGTAGCCAATCGAGCGACATTAGCAACAAAAAACGGCCACGCCAGGCGCTTACCAACGTGTACGGGATCATCACCAGACAAAAGCTCGCCAGCAACGTGCCTATGCAATTGGCCTGGAGTGAATTCCACACGTCGCCGCGGACAAAAAGGGCGAAACTCGTTGTCATGCCGCATGACGGGCATGGCTTGCCGGTTAGCGTCTTGAAGGTGCATTCCGGCAAACCAAGCTGCATGTGGGTTTCCGCGCGTTGGGCCTCGCCATTGGCTCCGTAAGGATTCAGCCAAATCGCGACGCTGAAAACTGTGATCAACGCCACAGCAATCAGCACCAGCAATGTCCGCAGCCAGGGCCGCAAGCCCGGCTCGACCCACAGCACTTCTTCATCCATCAATTCGTTAGGCAAAGGCGGCGGCACGATAGCGACACCCCAGGGGCATTGCAAGGTCAAGATGCGGCGCAAGTCAAGCGCCAATGTCTGCAGTTTACCAAAATCCAGATCAATCGTGGTAAGCTGGGCAAAAAAACACGTTGGGCCGTCACCCGTTCGCATCCCGTGTTATATTTTAGAAACACCGCGAGCGCGTTCCCAGGCGGAGCCTAGGCAGCGCCGCAAACTCTTCAGGGAGCGCCTTTGCTCATGGACACGCCGGGCATCAGTGTCATCATTCCAACGTATAACCGCGCTCACCTGCTACCGCGGGCAATCCGCTCCGCCCTGGCGGCCATGCTGCCTCAGGACGAGATCGTGGTCGCCGACGACGCTTCGACCGACAACACCGCGGACATGATCAAGGAGTTTGGCGACCGCGTGCGCTACCGCAAGTTTCCGCACGGCGGCGCCGGCGTCGCTCGCAATCATGCATTGAGCATGGCGACCATGCCATTGGTGGCGTTTCTTGACTCCGACGACGAATGGGATGCCGACAAACTGACGCTGCAGCGCAATTTGCTGGCCCGCCGGCCGGATGTGCTCTTTTGCTTCAGCAACTTTTGCAGCCGGCTCGAATCGGGTGAAGTCACTCACAACTTTCTGGAGCAGTGGCACCGCGACCCGCGTGGCTGGGATGAAATTCTAGGACCGGGCGTGCCCTATGCGAGCTTGGCCCAGTTAACCAAGGGCCGCGCGGATTTCAAAGTGCACATCGGCAGCATGTATCTGCAGGAAATGGAGTCGGACTACGTCGCCACCTCGACGGTGCTGGTGCGGCGCGAGGAGGCGGGAGCCGCCCTGCGTTTCGCGGATGACATCTGCGTCTCCGAAGACAAGGAGTGCTTTGGCCGCCTGGCGGGTGCCGGTCTGGGGGCTTATCTGGACTGCGAAACTTCCGTCCAGTGGGGCCACGGCGGCCCGCGAGTCACCGATGTGGACATTTACGCCCTGGCCAGTGCAAGAGTGCTGTTGCTCGATCGCATTTGGGGAAGCGATCCCGCCTTTGTGGCTCAGCACGGCGACCGCCTGGAAAAATGCCGCCGAGAGCAGCGCATCAAACGAGCGCGTTGGCTCGTCGTCCGCGGCCGCACGCGTGAAGCGCGGGCCGACCTGCGCGAGGCCGGGTCCTGTCCACTGTCGCTCAAGATGCTGGCCGCCTTGCCTGGCCCGATGGCTCGCGGCCTGCTCAAAGTGCGCCGCCTTGTCCGCGGCGAGCGCTGAGCAGCCGAGTCTCACTGTCCCACCACCGAATCAAAGACCCGCACTTTGGCCCACGTGTCCTTGCCCTCCGCCACAAATTCCAGATGGCGCGGCGCCACCTGATAGGCGTCCTGGGCAGCTTTATTCTCAAATATAACGTGCAAAGCAACGTCAAAGTCGAGGTCGTTGACGGGGCGCGTGAGCGTCTCGCAAAGCACGCCGGCCGCGAAAAACACGGTGCCGGGATGGCCCGTCAAGTATTTCTTGCAGGCCGCGACCAGCTTGGCCTTGGCAGCGGGCGTACGGTCTTTGAGAGTGAAGAAAACGTTGTGGGCGAGAAGATTGTCGGTTGCCATCGATTGGCCTCAGGGGTGGTTAGGAAACTCGTTTAGCCGCGACACGAAGCGGAGCGTTCTACCTCATTAATACATGCCCCGCCCATTTTCGGCAGCCTCTGGATTTTCAGCCTGCCAGGCGTTAGAGTACGCCCAGTGCCAAACTCACAAATCATGACTCCTAACACGTCCCCAAACGGAGGCGCTGCCATGACTCGGCTTTTCTTGTTTTCGCTGTTGTTGCTCATTCCCACATTTGCCTATGCCCCCGCGGAGGATCAACCGCCGCCGAACCAGGAAGCCCTCATGAAGGAATCCATCGCGGCCATCATCAAGGTCCAGGAAAAAGGCGGCCAGTGGCCCTATCAAGGCGTGGTCAAGGACAAAAAGACGGGCGAAAGTCCCATCGGATATCGTGTCGGCGGCACGTCTATTGTCGCCACCACGCTGCTTTACGCCGCTCCCGAAGACAAGGCCGCCCAAGAGGCCGTCGGTCGCGCGACCGAGTTCGTGCTCAAGCACCTTGAAGACCCCGACATGGCTGCTAGCACCAAGGACGCCTACGACGTCCGCGTCTGGGGCCATGGTTATGCCCTGGAATACTTCTGCCACCTCCGCGCTCTCAAGCTGATGGGCACTAAGGACAGAGAAATCGAGGGCTGGATCAAAAAACTCGTGGCCACGCTGGTCACCGAAGAGATCCCCGGCGGCGGCTGGAACTACGCCAACCGCAAAAACCAGGCGTCGTTCACGACCGCGCCCATTGTTCAGTCCTTGCTGTTGGCCAAAGCTCAGGGTGAACAAGTGCCGCAAGAAATCTTCGAGCGCGCGCGCAAGTCTTTGGAAAAAAGCCGTTTCGCCAGCGGTAGCTTCGCATACTCCGGCAATTCCAAGGGGGAAGGCAACGGCATTAATGCATTGCCTGGTTCGGTCGCCCGCTCCGCGGTGTGCGAGACGACGCTGATGCTGCTTGGCGGCGGCAATATCGCCGAGGTCAAGAAAGCGATCGACGCGTTTCACGTTCACTGGGGCGAGCTGGAAAAACGCCGTCAGCAGCCGGGCACTCACGTGGGAGATTACAAAATCGCGCCTTACTTTTTCTATTATGGCCATCGCTACTGCGCCCAGGCGATACAAATGCTGCCCGAAAAAGACCGTGCCGTAGAACGCGAACGGCTTATGAAATGGGTCATGAAAGTCCGCGATAAAGATGGCATGTGGAACGACCGCGTTTTCGAGCGCTCGCGGAATTATGGCACGGCGATGGTGGTGTTGATCATGTTGAATGATAAAGCGCCGATGCCACCGAAGCT
>DASRAT010000883.1:0-3553 GCA_035638015.1 Gemmataceae bacterium
CGATGTTGGAGAGCCCTGGTTTGAACGATATCGAGATCCGGTTCGGTTGCTCGAAGATGGCTCACCATTGAATAAGTCAGAGCAGGAGCGATTGCGTTTGGCCCTTGAAGGGCAGTCGGACCCAGCTTGTGTTGAGGCCTCGCTGAAACAGTTGGGGCACGGCCGAACCAGTCGCTCAACTTGACCGGGGCCGCATTACGGTTTCGCGCGACATGTCGTGGTTGCAGCGGCCCCGGCAAGTTAGCGTTTGCGTTCGGCGAAGGAGGCGCAACGATGGCGAGGGCTGGGGCAAAACGCGAGGTGCTGCGGACCATCGCCCTGCACGACGGCGAGTGGTACTGGTATCAGGTGGACCGGGCCATTAGCGGTCGCAGACCGGACTGCATTGGGCCGTTCATGGCAGAGATCGACGAGTTGGCCGCCGAGGGG
Organism: Gemmataceae bacterium; assembly: GCA_035638015.1. Lineage (GTDB taxonomy): Bacteria > Planctomycetota > Planctomycetia > Gemmatales > Gemmataceae > DASRAT01. The sequence goes on from DASRAT010000883.1 coordinate 430, forward strand.
CTGATCGAGGTTCGCCCCACCCCCGAACTACCGGGCGGCGTGCGGTACTGGCTCACCGAGGCTGGTCGGGTCGCAGTCGCGGAATGAAGCGCGCCGAACAAGGCGCTGCACTCCGACGGCAGGGTGGCACAACCGGCAGCGCAATCCAGGGTGGCACGCCCTGGTAGTACGTGCATCCTTCGCTAACTCGCAAAGCTCAAGGGCGTGCCCAAGCACGCTCGACAATCGCGTCACTCCCGTGAAAACAATGGTTCGGCAAGTAGAGGCACATAACGAATGCGGTCACGGTTCCCTGGCTTCGCGACGGTTCGGGTTACCTGCTGCCTTTGTGGTTGGTTTCGGCTTCTCGGACACACCGGCAGCAACGGGTTGGTTCGCGCGTTCATCCGTCTCGCCTCTGACCCAGCGCCGTGCAATGTGGTCTGGTCGAAGGTCATCGAAGTGCCCGCGATGAGCGAGTCGGAGGCATGGGCTGCCCGCATCTGCGGCTACCAAGACTTGGCCGAGGAATGGCATTGGCGCCGTCCACACCCAGAACTAGCCGTCGCACTTCGCGCGAGAAAGCCGTTGGTGCAGGGCCGACCATGTCCACGATGCAAGCAAGTGGGCGGGGTCCGCTTGGACCTGCAGTTCGACCGAGAACCGGGGCACACGCACGGTATCATGGTCATGTGCGAGCCAGATGCCGAACCGCTTTATGACCTCTGAAGGCAATGCCCTGAAGTTAAGGGGCAAAGCGCCTGGGCGTTCACCACGGGGCGACCGTCGTTTCCGGACTTACGTCGAAAAGAGCACCCGTGCTCCTGGCTTCGGCTCTTAACTTCAGGGCATTGCCTCTAAAGGTTGATTTACGTTCCTTCCAATTCGACGATTTTCCCACGTCTTGACGCTGTATCCGGCAAAAGCGATCAACCTTAACTGTCTTCGAGCGACTCCGGGATGGTTCGGCTTGCGGCCGTCTCCTGGTGGTCGAGGATATGCAAGTACATGCTCCTTGCGTGCAAATCGACGCCGCAATAGTATTGATGTTGTTGGTTGTAAAAGCGCATGGCCAATGACCTCCTTGAAGACGGGCCGGAGCGCCGATCCTGCATCGTGGTTGGCGTTGCCACGAGCTTCGCCTGAAACTTCCACGTGAGACCGGGCTTGCCCGTGATCTCGTTACACTTAGGACGAGCCTTCGGCCCGTCTTCAATGAGGCCATAAGAAGTATCCAGGCGCTGCAGCCGACCGGGGCCGCCACCTCGTTTCCTGGGAATTCCAAAGTTGCCGAGGCCCCGGCGGCTGAGCTTTAGCATTCGGCGACTTGGTGACGGCGCATTTGGTCTGAAACGAGGTGATTCGATGTGGCGCGTCTATTTGCTGGCCGCACTGATCGCCGCGGCAAGCGGGGCGATTTCGGCGTATGTCACGGTCAAACTCACGGTGCCTGAACCACACGCCGGCCACCTTCTAGCGCCGCCTCCGTTAACTCAAAAGCTGACCGGCTCGGATCGGCTTGAGTTTCCTACCGGGGAGGCCCCGAGTGAGAAAATCATTTACTATACGATTCCCTTTGCATCGCCGCCGAATCTCACACTCACGTACGGCGGCGACGCTGGTTACAGTGTCGCAGACCAAACCGTGAAATCCTTCAAGTTGCAACGAATCTGTCCGGTGAAGGGAAAAGAGGATGACTGGCGGATCATCGGATGCAACTGGCTGGCAGAAGGGCTGGCGGCAAAGTAGGCCACACGGAACAAAAGGGGACGCAGCTCGTTCTCCACAGCGCATGCTGTGAAACAAGCTGCGTCCCCTTTTTCCCGCTGACACGAACGCCAAAGACAAGGAGGGCCTGGCCCTGTAGCACAAGCTGCCAGCTTATGCTTACAAACAGCGCAACCACTCAACAGTCGGCATCACCATGCCATTTCGTCAGGCGCTCTAAGCGGCCGTTCAATCGTCATCCGGCTTTTTCATCATGCGGAAGACAAGGAACCCGATCAGCGCGACCAACAACACACCCATGACCACGAAATACCACCAAGGCATAGCAGGCATTCCTTTCCGACGAGAGGGGACTTTGCTCCCTCGACAAGGGATCCAAACGAGCTTCACCCGGCCATCCAAGCCAGGCGCGGCTAACGACAACCGCTAGAGAGTGCCAAAATGTTCTATACCGGCGGCACGGCGGATGCAAGCGAAAATGCGGCCGCAATGTAGGACGGCCTTCCCAGGCCGTCCTTTGACGAAGACGGCCTGGGAAGGCCGTCCCACATTCTCGATGAGCTTGTTCCCTCGTTCATGTCAGCCGCTTGCGAAATCGCAGCATCGCCAGCACGAACATCCCCAGCCCCATGCTCCACAGCACCACCGAATGCAGCCATAAATCGCGCAGCCCTTCGCCGCGCAGAATGACGCCCCGGGCCGCGTCGATCAGCCAGGTCGTCGGAAATATCTGCGCCACATACCAGAAAACAATCGGCATCGAATCGAGCGGAAAAACATAGCCCGACAGGAAGATCGACGGCATCATCGTGCCCATCGCCACCTGGCCGGCAGACTCGCGCGTCTGCACCCGCGTGGAGACGAACAGTCCAAACCCCAAAAAGCAGAAGACAAACGGCAACGTCAGGCTCATCAGCGTCAAAACATGGCCGCGGATGGGAACCTGGAACACGATGTTCATGAGCGTGAGGATGGTGATGAACTCAATAATCGTCAAAACCAAATACGGCATCAATTTGCCAAGAATTAGCTCCCCCGCCTTCACCGGGGTCATGAACAGCTGCTCGAGCGTGCCATTTTCCTTCTCGCGGACAATGGCGTTGGCAGACAGCATGGTGGCCATCATCTGACACATCACCACCATCAGGCCGGGGATGAAGAAGTTGGGCGAGCGCGTGTCGGGATTGAAAAGAATCTGCGGCCGGGCGTCGATCGGCAGCGATTGACCGTCGCCGAGGACGCGCTCCAGGCTGTCGCGCATGGCGATGGCGTTGCCGACATTGAGGGCGGTGCCGGCGGCGTTCGATTCGGAGCCATCCACAAGGATCAGCAGCTGGGCTGTTTGCTTGGCGTCGAGCCGCCGCGAATAATCCTCGGGGATTTTAATGCCGACTCTCGCCTTGCCGGCGACGATGGC
>DASRAT010000884.1:0-16161 GCA_035638015.1 Gemmataceae bacterium
GTTTCGCCCCGCGTGAAGCGCTCAGCTACAAACCGCCACCCGAGTTTGGCAAATCGTCTAAACGCCCCAACGAGAACTGGACAACGCTGTATCGGGAAAACCAGGTGTCACAAAAGCTGCCGCCCGCGCAGCACAACTCCCCGCCGCCGTTTTCACTGCTAGCCGACCCGATCCAGATTGCCGTGGCCGGGGCTTACAGTGCAGCCCTGGAAAGCGAGGATTTTCGCCAAGCTGTGGCCTTTGTCAGTTTCTCACGTGGCGTGGTATTCAACATTTTCGCGACGTTTTTGTTACCCCTGTGCAGCCTCAGTTTCGCCACCGAGGCGCTGGGCCGCGAGCGCGAACAGCGCAATCTTCTATGGACGCTTACCCGTCCTGTCCCGCGCCCCGCGATTTATCTCGGCAAATTTGTGGCCATGCTGCCCTGGTGCCTGTTGCTCAACGTGGGCGGTTCGGTCTGATTTGCCTGGCCGGCGGCGCTCAAGGCCGGCTCGCCTTCGTCACTTACTGGCCGGCCGTCGTCTGCGGCACCGTGGCCTTCGCCGCGCTGTTCCATTTGATGGGCGCGGCCTTTCGCCGGCCGGCCGTCATCGCCATTCTTTACGCCTTTTTCCTGGAAACCGTGATGGGCAATCTGCCGGGCGACCTCAAACGGGCCAGCATTAGCTATTACATGCGCAGCATGATGTTCGACGCCGCCAGTAACTTTCAGCTCCGGCCCGAACGCCCTTTGCTCGATGTGCCGGCCTCCGGCCCCGTGGCACTCGCCGTTCTCATGGGCGCAACCGTAGTGCTGCTGGCCGTCGGCAGTTGGTGGTTTTCGCGGCAGGAATACCTTGATCTGGCGTAGGCCAGTTGCTGGATTCCGGCGCATCACCCTTTCTACAATTGCACGGACAACGTAGGACGGCCTTCCCAGGCCGTCCCGGACGGCCTGGGAAGGCCGTCCTACGATACGGCTTGGCCGCAGCCACGCCTTATAATATGTTGGACATAGGCCAGACATTCCTTTCCGCAACCGGAACACCTGACATGCCGGACCATTCGCCGCAGCTGAGCGATCCTGACCTTGGCATCGACCGCCAATCGCCGCTGCATGGCTACCGCGGCGACCGCGATCGAGCAAACCAACCGTTTGCCCCGACCGGCCTGACGGTTGCCCTGAGCCGTGAAGCCGGCTCGCGTGGCACCAGCATTGCCACGCGCGCCGCGGAAAAACTCGGCTGGCAGATTTACACCCAGGAAATGCTCGAGTACATCGCCCAGGAAGCCACGGTCCAGGAGGAGATCACCGCGGCCCTGAGCCCTCCCGCACTGGAGTGGGTTGAGCAACAGCTGACGCGCTTGCAAAACAGCCCACGCAATGGCGTGCACCCGTCAGTCTTGGACATGGCCCGGGTCGTGCTCTCGTTGGGGGCGACGGGGGACATGTTCCTGATTGGCCGTGGCGCCGGTTACATCTTGCCGCGGCCGTCCACTTTGCACGTCCGCGTGGTGGCGCCGCTTGACGATCGCATCGCCTACATGAGCCAATGGCTTCGGCTAACTCGCGAGGAAGCCGCTGAACAGGTAAAATTGCGTGACCGCCGCCGCATCGACTACCTGCGCTCGCACTACCACCGCGACGCGACCGACATTTACCTGTATGATTTGCTGCTAAACTCCACGCTGCTCGGCGAGGAATTGTCCGCGGATTTGTTAGTGCAAGCGGCCAAAACCAAGGCGGCCACACTGCGGGCCGAGGTTTCTTAAGTCACGGAAAGCCCGGCCCACGATTTACAGCGATCAATAATGTCGACTTCGTTCGCCGACTTCGTCGCTGCCGCTCGTTCAACACCCCTCACTGCCGCCATCATCCTCGGCAGCGGCGCCAATGTCGTCGCTGATCACGTCAGCGCTGCCCGACGCATTTCCTTTGCCGACGTTCCAGGCTTGTGTGCCACGGGTGTTGACGGCCATCGCGGCCAGGTGACGCTTGCCGATTGGGCAGGTCAGCGTGTTTTGATCTTCGAGGGCCGTCTGCATTATTACGAGGGCCATCCCTGGTCCAGCGTGATTCGGCCGATTCATATCGCGCACGAACTTGGCGGCCACACGTTGCTGGTTACCAATGCCGCCGGCGGAATCCATCGCGACCTTGGTCCCGGAAGTCTGCTGGCCATCACTGATCACATCTTGTGGAATGTGCGCCAGCCCTGGCTTCAAAGCGGCCCGGGCGGCCTAGGCCCCTCACGTCTGAGCCCCTATTGTCCGCGGCTTTTGCAACTGCTGTTAAGCACAGCTCAGGCCATGAACATTCCGCTCATGGCGGGTTGCTACGCCTCCGTGACCGGCCCGTGCTACGAAACGCCGGCTGAAATACGAGCCTTGCGGACCTGGGGCGCCGACGCCGTGGGGATGTCAACGGCTCGCGAAGTGCAAGCCGCGGCAGGACTCGGCATGGCCTGTGTTGCGATTTCCTGCATCACCAATCAAGCAGCTGGACTCACCGAAGACAGGTTGGCTCACCAGGACGTGTTGGCCGTGGCCGCGTCTTTGACAGAGCGGCTGGCAATGTTGATTGAAGGTTGGCTATCGCGATTAAGGCCACAGTCGTAGGACAGGATTCCGATCCTGTCAACGCTGCACACCGCTATTTGGCCGCAACCTTGACCTCCAGCGCCTGCGCCATCCGCTCAAAAACGCCCTCCCAATCATTTGGCCGAGCCTGGCGAAACAGCCGCGCACTTGGATACCACGGACTATCGTCACGATTCAAAAGCCAGCGCCAATCGTGGGCAAACTGCAAACCAATCCACACCGGCACGCCCAACGCCCCGGCCAAATGCGCCATCGACGTGTCACAGCAAACCACCAAATCCAGGTTTTTCATGATGGCCGCGACATTGGCAAACGACAACGAGTCCTCGCCCCGGCGCCCTTCCAAATCCAAAACTGCAAACTGACCTTTCAGATCGCGCATTTGCTCGGTGCCCCAGCCCTGCTGCAAACTGACAAGCTGAACCCCCGGCACGGCGGCAAGCCGTCCAAAATGTGCCAGGGGTATAGACCGCAATCGATCATTGGTGTTCGTCTTGCTCCCTTGCCAGGCAATGCCGATACGCAGCGTCTTGGAAGTGTCATGCAGAATTTCGCGCCATTGATTCACTAATTCAGAGTCCGCATGCAAATACGGCACGGCCGCCGGTATGGTGTCGAGCGTGGTGCGAAAAATGCCTGGCAGGCTGAGCAACGGCGCCTGCACATCGAAATGCGGCAACGGCGTCTCGCGCGGCACCAGCTGGTCGATACCGGACATTTCCGCCAACAAAGGAACCAGCTTGGCCTGGCACTCCACGATCGTCCGGCCGCCACGGTCCCTCACCATCGGCAAGTAACGGATGAACTGCAGCGTGTCGCCAAGGCCCTGTTCCGCATGAATCAAGATGGATCGGCCCCTGAGTTCCCTTTCGTCCCAAAGCGGCTGTGCGAACTGGCGCCTGGCAAACTTGTGCTCGGCCCAGCGCCATTCGTACTCCGGCCAGCCATGCTTGAAATCGCCCAGCATCAGAAGCAGCAGCGCCCGGTTCCAGCGTGCTCCTTCATTATCGCCTTGCAAGCCCAGCGCCTTGTCATACCACTGCATGGCCTCGTCGAATCGCCCCAATTTCGTCATCGCTATGCCCAACGTCGTGTGGGCTTCGACATAGGTCGGCTTCAAACGCAAAGCGTGGTGATAACAAGAAATGGCTTCGTCCCAATGCTGTTGCTCGCCCAGTGCGATGCCCAGATTGACGTGGACTTCGGCAAAATTCGGTTGGAGTTGCAGCACCTGTTGATAGCAAGCGATCGCTTCGTCAAATCGTCCCAGGTCTTTGAGGGCATTGCCCAGGTTGACATGGGCATCGAGATGACCACACTCCAGCGCCACCGCCCGCCGGTAGCAAACCATCGCTTCATCGAGTTGGCCCCGTTGCTGAAGCGCCACCCCAAGATTGTAATGTGCCCCGCCAAATTCGGGCCGGACCGCCAGAGCTTGCCGATAGCGGCCAATGGCCGCGTCGGAGTTGCCCTGCAAGAAATGGATGTTGCCCAGGTTGCTGAGCGTATCGGCATCATCCGGCTTTAGCCACAACGCCTGCTCAAACGCGGTCGCGGCTTCCGCGAGCCGGCCCTGGCGGGCCAGCGCGATGGCTGATCGTGAATAGGCTTGGGCGTCGTTGGACATGAACACATGGTGGTTAGGGACAGCCGAGAAACCCGTTACCTATAGCGATACCCAAACGCATAGCTCTGCACAATCGTATCCAGCACATGCAACGCCTGAAACTTGCCGTTTTCCAGCTGCCGCACGCACTCTTCCACCACGCACATGTCGGCCCGGTTCAGTTCGCGCGTCAACGCATAGCCCAGCAATTTGCGTGAAATGTTCCGCAGGAAATCTTGCCGCAGTTTGCCGAGCAGAAGCTGCTTGAACTCCGCCAAATCCTTGAACTTTTCGCCTGAGGGCAACACGCCCGATGTGTCGATAGGCTTGCCGGCGTCCTTGTCACGCCAGCGGCCGACGGGATCGAAATTTTCGAGGGCGAAGCCGAGCGGGTCCATGCGATTGTGGCAAGAGGCGCATTCCGCCTTGGTGCGGTGTACTTCGAGCTGTTGCCGCATGGTCAGCTTTTGGTTTTTGCCTTTGCCGCCGGGGAGTTCGGGCACGTCCGGTGGCGGTGGCGGCACCTTGGCGCCCAGTATTTCGTCGAGCAACCAGCGACCGCGTAGCACAGGGCTGGTCCGCAAGGGATAAGAGGTGACCGTCAAAATGCTGGCGTGGCCTAGGATGCCGCCGCGGCGGCGATCCTGCAATTTGACTTTTTTCCAATCTAGGTCCTTGACGTCCTTGCTGTCGTAATAATGTTGGGCCAAAGGCCCGTTGAGGAAGGTGTAATCGGCGTCGAGCAATTCCAGCACGCTGCGGTTTTCACGGAAGATGTGGTCGAAGAATAGCACCGTCTCCAGGCGCATGAACTCGGCCAGAGCTTCGTCGAATTTGGGAAACGACTTGGGATCGGGACGCACCGAACCACCCAGGGCACGCAGGCCGAGCCACTGAGTCGCGAAGCTGTCGGCAAAGCCGCGCGAGCGCGGGTCTTTCATCATCCGCCGCACTTGATTGCGCAATACCTCGGGGTCGTGCAACTTGTTGTCGGCGGCGAGTTTGAACAACTCCTCATCGGGCATCGAAACCCACAGAAAATACGACAGCCGAGCGGCGACCTGGTAATGGCCAAGCCGATAACTGCCGGCCTTGGCCGGTTCCGGCTCGACCAGGAACAGAAAATGCGGTGAAATCAACACGCCTTTGAGCGCCAGCTTGAGGCATTGATCATAAGGATCGCCGCGTTTGAGGCCGCGGTCGAAGAGGGTGAGAAAGCGATCAATCTCGGCGGCGGTGACGGGGCGGCGGAATGCGCGCGGCAGCAAGCTTTCCAGTGTTTTCTTGGCGGCCGCACGGGCATCGAGTTTGGCGCTAGGTTGCACCGCCAACAGTTTTTTGCGGGCCGTTTCCAGCTGGGTTGGATCGACGGGCTTCTCCAGTTTGGCGACCGCGCCTTTGGCAGGCAGTATCGTGTCCAGCACCAGCTCGGCCGATTCCAGATATTTCTCGACGTGCAATTCGGTCGTGAACAACGTGCTGCCGGCGTTGTCAAAGCCTTCACCGCCAGAGCCGTCCGAGGGCAGAAACTCCTCCAATCGAAAATCGACGCCCAGCAGATCGCGAACGGTATTGTTGTACTCGGTCCGGCTCAGTCTTCGCGTCATTGGCCTAGTGCCGTAGACTTTTTGCACTTCCTCGCTGCCGATCTTGGTGCAATCGATCTGGGCCATGTCCACAGCCTTGACAAATGCCAGTAGTTTCTCCCGCTCCTCGTTGCTCGGCTGAGGTTTTTTCTTTGGCGGCATTTCCTGTTTGCGCAGCATCGCGGCAGCCAGATTCCAGACATCCAGGGCCTCGACCGCGGCAGTGGCGTCCGCGGAAATCGATTCGAGATCAACATCGCCCTTCATCTTTTCCTGGCTGTGACACTCGAAGCAATACTTTTGCAGGAGGGGGCGAACAGCGGCCACGGATACGGCATCGCCATCAACTTTCTTTTCGGCAGGAGGTTTCTTGTCTTGTGCCTGCGAAATGTTGTCCGGGTTAAGCCGCGCCAGCAGCAACACGCCGCAAAAGAGCGCAATTAATGGGTATCGCATGACGGGTTGCGTGGTTTTCTCAATGGTTGTTGGGGGTCTGGGTCAACTTGTATTGTCGTCAGTCGGAGGTAGAAAAACCAATGAAAAGAAGGACTCGAATGCTGATTCTACTGAAGGTCATTTCTCTTCCGTTTTGCTTTGGGGCCGTCCATTTCTTCCAGCGCCTCGCCGACCATATCACCTGCATTCTTGATAATCAGGATGTACATCCAGCATGCCGCCAACAAGCCGATCAAGAAGATACCGACAGTCAATAATTGTTTAGCACTACCATCCGGATCAGGAGCATCGAAACTCAGACTGCGTTGTGCCCCTGTCTTGCTTGAATCGATGCCCCAAAACGTCGAAACCAACATTACGGCCCAAAGAAATAAGCAAAAGACCAGATGGGACACAATGCGGCTGGTCATGCCTTTGTGGCCAAGGTGTTCTGTTATTCGAACGAGACCCATCAAGAACAAGCTGTGCGCCATAAAGATAGTAAACCCGCCGCCAATTACAGTAACCTTCGCGTTTTCTAGCAAGGTTCGAAAATCCACCGGCTCCCCAGCTGTGGATTTGGAAAAAAAAGCATTAACAATCGAGAATCCCAGCATTGAGATCAAGATATAGCCAATTCCAGACATGATGAAAAACGCGTTGGCGCCAGAGGATTCCGGCGCTGTGCAACACATCGCCTGACCGATAAATGCAGAGCAGAGACAGAGCGCGGTCAACCAGGCTGCAAGCTCCAGCACCTTAATTAGCAAATTCCGTTGAGTTCCGTTTACTCCCGGCAAAGCGGCTTGGGCAGCAAACCCGGTTATTATAAAGACGAGCAAAAACGCAATCACAATAGTGCTTACCAAAACAACATGCAATGCGACGCGAACTTGCTTCCACCTTTGGACGCTTTTTAGCTCGTTTTGGAGTTCAATGTATTGCGTCAGAATTGCCAATTGATTGAGATCCACCGTGGGAGCGGCTTTGAAAGTTGGCTCGATTTGTATATGCGTTGATTGTTCGGCAATAATCCGGGCCAGGGGTGTCAGCGGGTTGACAACAAGCTTCAGTGCCGCCAAGACGCGAAGAATCTCGTTGAAATCCTTGACGCCACACGCGACCGCAATGTCATCAGATTGCGTTTGCTCGACGAATTCAGCAGCATCACGGAGCGTGCAATGTGGTCCGAGTTTCTTCAGCACATAATCGGCAATGAGCCGAAAATCCTGAGTTAAGCTTAGCGGAGCACTCATGAGATTACTTGCGCGATGGGAAAGGATCAACGAGCGGCGGGGTTTATCCCCGCCGGGACAAGCCCGGCGGCTCGTTTTAGCTTCATTGTAGTGGATGGCAACTAAGCAGCACGCCTGGAATGCATTGAGGCGTAGAATTCCTTTGCCGGCTTTTGCCGCCGCTGGTAAAGTTCAAGGGTATCCACGCATCTCGCCGTATCGCCGGAAGGACTCTCCCATGTTCCTCGACCTTGCACAACGCGCACTGTCCCGTTACCGCTTGCTCGTTTGGGGGCTTATCGTCCCGATGCTGATCGCGCTGGCCGCCAGGGACGCACGCGCCGACGACAAGCTCCAATACAACCGCGACATCCGCCCCATCTTGATGGAGAACTGTTTCGCCTGCCACGGCCCCGACAGTGCCGCACGCAAGGCCAAGTTGCGGCTCGACGACCGCGACGTGGCTCTCAAAGCTGGCGTGATTGTTCCAGGAAAGCCGGCTGAGAGCGAAGTGGTGCGGCGGATTAATGCCGAGAACGCCAAGGAAAGAATGCCGCCGGTTAGTTCGCACAAAAGCCTTAATGCGACGCAAAAGGAGATGTTGAAGCAGTGGATCGCCGAAGGCGCGGCGTATCAACCGCACTGGTCGTTTCTGGCCCCGACGCGCCCTGAATTGCCCAAGGTAAAAAACGCGGCCTGGGTTCGCAATCCCATTGACAATTTCGTGTTGGCCAAACTTGAAAAGGTCGGCCTTCAACCCGCCGCGGAGGCCGATCGCCGCACGTTGGCTCGGCGCTTGAGCCTGGATTTGACAGGCCTTCCGCCGTCGCCCGCCGATGTCGAAGCTTTTGTCAACGACAAGGCGCCGAACGCTTACGAGAAGTATGTCGATAAACTGTTGGCCTCACCGCACTGGGGCGAGCATCGGGCACGCTACTGGCTGGACGCCGCTCGTTATGCCGACACCCACGGCTTGCACTTCGACAATTATCGGGAAATGTGGGCTTACCGCGATTGGGTCATCGACGCTTTTAATCGCAATCTGTCGTTCGACAAGTTCACCATCGAGCAACTCGCCGGCGATCTATTGCCCAGCCCGACGTTGGAGCAGTTGATCGCCAGCGGCTTCAATCGCTGCAACGTCTCCACCAACGAAGGCGGCACGATTCAAGAAGAAAACCTGGTGCTTTACACCCGTGACCGCACGGAGACCGTGTCCCAGATCTGGCTCGGCCTGACAGCCAATTGCGCCGTCTGTCACGACCACAAGTACGACAAATTCCCGACCAAGGACTTTTATTCGCTGGCGGCTTTCTTCAACAACTCCGCCGTCGGCGCCCTGGACGGCAATATCCCCAACACGCCGCCAATTGTCTTTGTGCCACGTCGCGAGGACCGACCTCGCTGGGACGAACTCGCCAAGGACCTCGCGGCATTGCGGGCCAAGGTCGAAGCGCGCAAGCAAAACGCCAAGGCCGATTTCAACAAATGGCTCGCCGCCATTAAGCCAGGCGACCTCGGTGAGACCGTGCCCACCAAGGATTTGCGGTTTTACATGCCGCTTGACGAAGGCGCAGGTAAACGGCTGCATTACACCATCGACGGCAAGCCGCGCAGCGCGGACCTGGACACCGGTTTCGATTGGGCAGCAGGCAATCTGACGCCCAAAGCGTTTGCCATGAAGGCCGGCAAATCGCTGGAATTGGCCGACATCGGCGACTTCGAGAAAGACCAGCCGTTCTCCGCCGGCGTCTGGGTCAAGCTACCCAAGCGCGGCATCATGGGCGCCCTCGCCGCCCGCATGGACAACGACAATATCTATCGCGGCTGGGACCTGTGGATGGAAGGCGACCGCCCCGGTATGCACATCATCAACCGCTGGCAAGACAATGCCATCAAGGTGCTGGCCAAAACTCCCTTGCAGCCGAATCAGTGGTATCACGTGTTGGTGACCTATGACGGCTCCTCCAAGGCCGCAGGGTTGGCAGTTTATGTCAATGGCGTCGCCCAGGATTTTGAGGTTTTCGCCGATTCGCTGACCGAAACTATTCGCACACCGACGCCCTTCAAGGTTGGCCAACGCAAAAGCGTCAATCGCCTTCCCAACGATGTCGTGATGCAAGACCTGCGGCTTTACAGTCGCGCTCTCCCCACGACGGAGGTCGAGCAATTGGTCTACGGCGCCAAAACCAAAGCCATACTTGCCAAGCCTGCGGCCAAGCGGAATGCAAAAGAAACGAACGATGTTTTTGAATGGTGGCTCGCTGTCCAGGATCAAACCTATCGCGAACTCAAAGCGAGCCTCGCGGCATACCAGCGCGAGGAAGGCATGGTCCGTTCGCGCGGGGCCATCACGCATGTGATGCAGGAAAAGAAAACAGCCGCCGAGGCATACATCCTCTATCGCGGCGAATACGACAAACGCCGCGACAAGGTCTCGGCCGCCACGCCGACCGCCCTTTTGCCGATGCCCGCCGACCTGCCCAAGAATCGCCTCGGTTTCGCCAAATGGCTACTGCTGCCCGAGCATCCCCTGACTGCCCGCGTCACCGTCAACCGTTTCTGGCAAGAGATTTTCGGCACCGGCCTGGTCCGCACCGCCGGCGACTTCGGCATCACAGGCGAAATGCCTTCACATCCTGAACTCCTCGATTGGCTGGCTGTCGAATTCCGCGAGTCAGGTTGGGACGTGAAAAAATTCGTGAAGCTGCTGGTAACGTCCGCGGCTTATCGCCAGGCCGCGGTCACAACCAAGGAAAAGCTGGAGAAAGACCCGCAAAATCTCCTGCTTTCGCGCGGCCCACGCTTTCGCATGGACGCCGAAATGATCCGCGACTACGCCCTTGCATCTAGCGGCCTCCTCGTCACCAAACTCGGCGGCCCCAGCGTCAAACCGTATCAACCGCTCGGCGTCTGGGAAGTCGTCGGCATGCCCGAAAGCAACACGCGCATCTACAAACCCGACAGTGGCGAGAAACTCTATCGCCGCAGCATCTACACTTTCTGGAAACGCGGCGCCCCGCCGCCGACACTGGAGATTCTCAACGCCCCGAGCCGCGAATTCTGCACTGTTCAGCGCGAACGCACCAACACGCCTCAGCAAGCATTGGTAACACTGAACGACCCGCAATTCGTCGAAGCCGCCCGCCATCTGGCCCAGATCGCTCTCAAGGAAGGCGGCGAAACGCTTGAAGGGCGCCTTGATGTGATGGCCAAGCGATTACTGTCGCGGCCCATGCGCGATCCGGAGGTCAAAGTGGTCAAGGCAATGGTCAAGGATTTGCTCGAGCACTACAAGGCGCTTCCCGAGGAAGCGAAAAAGTTGATTAACGTCGGCGAATCGCGGCCGGATGCGACGCTCGACGTGCCGACCTTGGCGGCGTGGACGATGGTGGCGAATCAATTGATGAATCTGGATGAGGTGCTGACGAAATAACGGGTCCGGCTTGAAAGTCATTGCTCGCATTAGGTTGAGCCTGTTATCATGAAAAACTCGCGACGCGAATCGCAAAACCCAGGTGAACCAATGAACGAAATAACTCTCGAGTCCCTCGCTCGGCGTGTCGAGACCTTGGAGCGCGCATTGAGAATTCGGCCGCCTGTCGCAAACAAAAGCGACTGGCAGCGTGCTGTCGGCATGTTCGCCGGCAGTGAATTCATGCGGCAAGTTGATCAAGAAGGTCGCAAGATCCGTGAAGCGGAACGTGAACAGAAATCATAAGAGGACGCCAATCATGACCCCCTTTCAAGAATACATCCGCTCCGAATCCCGCCGCCAATTCCTCGGCCGCGGCGTCAACGCTGTCGGCTGGGCCGCCCTCGCGAGCCTGCTCGGCAACGAGACCAGCGCCCAACATCCCGCACCGCGCACCCATTTCCCGCCCAAAGCGAAACAGGTCATCTACCTCCACATGGTCGGCGGCCCGCCGCAGATGGACTTGTTCGACTACAAGCCCTTGATGAACAACTATTACGACGTCGAACTCCCCAACTCCGTGCGCATGGGCCAGCGGCTCACAACGATGACCTCCGGCCAGGCCCGCTTCCCGATTGCCCCGTCCAAATACCGCTTCGACCGCCATGGCAAATGCGGCATGTGGGTCTGCGAACTGTTGCCCAACACCGCCCGCATGGTGGACGACCTCTGCTTCATCCGCTCGATGCACACCGAGGCGATCAACCACGAACCCGCCATCTGCTGCATGCAAACCGGCAACCAAATCACCGGCCGCCCATGCCTGGGTTCATGGATCTCCTACGGCCTCGGCTCGCTCAATCAAAACCTGCCGACGTTCGTCGTCCTGGTCGCCCAGCCCACCAATCGCGAGCAATTCCAGGCAATCTCTTCACGCCTGTGGCACGCCGGTTATCTCCCCGGCGAGCACGCCGGCATCGCCTTCCGCTCCAGCGGCGACCCGATCCTGTTCGCCACCAATCCGCCGGGCGTCAACAACGACGTCCGCCGCCGTGCCCTGGACGGCCTGCAACAACTCAATCAAATGAACCTCGAAATCACCGGCGACCCCGAAACGCACACGCGCATCCAGCAATACGAACTCGCCTTCCGCATGCAAACCAGCATCCCGGAACTCACAAACTTCGCCAACGAACCCGCCTCCACCTACACCCTCTACGGCGAAGACGCCCGCAATCCCGGCACCTTCGCCAACACGGTCCTGTTGGCCCGCCGCATGGTCGAGCGCGGCGTCCGCTTCATCCAGGTCTACATCAACAACTGGGACACCCACGCCAACGTCTCCGGCCGCCTGCCCACCCAATGCCGCGATGTCGATCGCGCCTGCTGGGGCCTGGTGCAAGACCTCAAGCAACGCGGCCTCTTCGACGAAACCCTCATCATCTGGGGCGGCGAGTTCGGCCGCACCATCTACTCGCAAGGCAGCCTGACCCGCCAAAACTACGGCCGCGACCATCACCCGCGTTGCTTCACGATGTGGATGGCCGGCGGCGGCGCCCGCGGCGGCACCATCTACGGCGAAACCGACGACTTCTCCTACAACATCGTCAAGGACCCCGTCCACGTCCGCGACTTCCACGCCACCACGCTGCAACTGCTCGGCTTCGATCACGAACGCTTCACCTACCGCTATCAGGGCCTGGACCAACGGCTAACGGGCGTGGAACACGCACGGGTGGTGAGCGAGTTGATCGCTTGAGTTGGGCGTCGTCAAGACCGCCAAGGCCGCCAAGGCCGCCAACATCTCACGGGATAGTCGTGCCCACTTTTCCTCGTGTTTCAACCCAAGAGGTTCAAGAGGATCAAGGGGATCAAGGGGATCATGCTTTTCACGACACACCCCTCTGCACTCCTTGCACAAAAATGCTTGCCAATGAAAACCGAAGAAGCTGAAGATATGGCCATGGCAAAGTATATAATGGCGGTCTTGCAAATAGACACGGTTAACGTTCATCGACAGCGTGGCCGGGGCTGGAAAACTGTTAGAACCTTCAAAACAACCGCGACCAAGCCCCGGCCTGCCGGTGATGATGGTTCGTGTTCACACCCAGGCTCGGCCGGGGCTTTGGTTCTCCAACGGTGCGCATTCGGCTTACTTTCCAGCCCCGGCCACCCTGCCGGCAACTTTGGTATTGTGTATGTGAACTAGCGGCGCGTGCAGCAATCTGACCGGCAGCCTAGTTCCGCTCGTCTTAAATACGCCGGCCAGGGGGACATGGGGATGGATTATGCATCGGTGTGGTGTTTGCTCCAGTGCGCGTTCCCCGGCTTTACGGATCGCGCAATCAAGGTGCTTTCGGTAGCCCGCGAGCAGGCAGACGCGTTGCATCAAAAGCTCGTCACCCCCGAACACGTGCTGCAAGCACTGGCGGCTGTCGAGCCTGGAGTGGGGCGTGTCGCCTTGGAACGCCTCGGCATCGATTTCGAGCGGGAAGGTGCGCAGATTGCAGCTATCGTCCAGGTGGTCCCACGAATGCTGCCAGACGATTACCACTCCTTCAGTGACGATGCGGAGCGGCTGATTGCCGAGGCGAAAGTAGCATCCAAAGAATTGGGCCACCGCTATGTGGATACGGAACACCTCGTGTGTGGTTTGCTTCGGTGCGGACCGTGTGCTGCTGGAAACTTTTTGCGGACGCGTCGGATAACGGTAGAACGGTTCCGTGAGAAAGCGTTGGGGCTCGTTGCAGACAATGAATAGATATGTCACTCCCCCTAACGCAACACCAACACCCTCATACGGTGAGCCATGATCGAAATCGACCTCGTAGATTTCGTATTGCGCGGGACCATTGGCCCATTCTCCGCTCAAACAAACCGCGACGACATCGTGAGTGTTTTGGGCCCGCCTGATCAGCCGAGCTACCCGACTCACGTTCTTTACGGCAATCTATGTTTTGACCTCGCGGGCGGAATCGGGCCGCTGGGCCTTGTCCAGATAGCTATCCCTCACGAGGCCCAATCTATTTGCCCACACCCTGACTGGGCGAAGACGTGGACGCCACCAATTTGGCTCAAAACTTGGCCCGACCACCGCGTCGCCTGGAAGCTGGGGCCATTTGTTCCGAATGCAACGATGACGGACATTCAAAACGCAATCCCTGAACTTCAAGAATTGAAGCCGGAGGAGCCTCTTTGGGTCGGCCAAAATGACAAAAGGTTTCACTTGTTGGTGCCAACTTCAAATGTGTATATAGAATTCGAGTCCCTCCAAAAGGATGCGATAAAAACGCTTTCATGGCTCATCGGCCCACCACGAGGGTGGGAAACACAGCGTCAGTTCATGTGAGAACCATGTCAACCCAATTCACCGAGCCTCCAGAGCACCCCAAGCCCACGGAAACCGCGATTTCGGCTGAGCCGTTGGCTGCCAAGCCGGGCCCGGGTTCCGGGCAGATTACGGTCAGCTACACCAACACGCTCCGCGATTCCCTGGTGTTTAACTGGTACCTGACTTTTCATTCGCGCGTAGGTTGGATGCTGATCCTGGGGCTTTTGATTGTGATTTTCCCATTGATTTATCTGACAATACCGCCGGGTACCTCTGATTCGCAGAAACTACTGACTAGTGGCGTGGTGTTGCTGATAGTGTTCATGATCGCCGCGCTCGTCGCGATACCACTTGGAATCGCGTTAGTTTGGCTGATATGGATATGCGACAAGACCAGGGGCGCCAAAGTGACCATCGCCTTATTCCAGGACTCCATCAACTTGGAAACGCCTTTCGCCAGCTCACAGAATAAATGGACCTTGATTCGCAAGCTGCGCAAGACGCCCCGGTTTATCATGTTGTCGGCGCAGCTAGGAACTGCGGTCCTCGTGCCGCGGCGGGCGTTTGTCTGCCAGGAAGATTTCGACGAATTCTATCAATGGTGCGCTGACCGTGTGGATGCCTCGGCGCTTCCCGCCAGTCCTGGATCGAGCTGGTCGGCTCGTGGCGTTCGGTGGCTGACAACGTCATTCATGGGGACGACCTGCTTGGCCATTCTTGGCGGGTTCCTGGTGGCGATGGGGGGCTTCGGTATTGCGGATACATTGAATGGCCCGGACGCACCGACGCGATTGACCATCAACGAGTTGGAACGCTCGAAGGACCCGCCGCCGAGCAGATACCTGGAGATCACAGGCGGGCATTTGTTCTGGCCCGAACTTTACCAGGACGCCGTTGGAACCCGATTGAGCCGAGAAACGACGACGATTGCTTATTACGTCCCGCTGGTCAGCCCGGAGGTGGTGAACGAATGGAAGTTTGCGCCAGCCCATGCCCGGCTGCCCTACGACAAGGCCCGCGTTTTTTTAAGGATTTCACCTGACGATATGCGCCGCGATTTCCCGCATGAAGTGGACAGCCGGATGGCAACGGTCCTTTCGGAAGCAAAAAGCCCCGTCATTGGCCGCGTGAGCCATTTTAAGGAGGTGCCCAAACACATGCGCCAAGGCATGATGGTGGGCGTCACTGAGCAAGAGGCGGATCGGATGATCTTGTTGGAATATGGCGACGAGGTGCCATCGAAGCCGTTGTGGATCGGCGTGGGCTTTGCCATTGTGGGCCTGGGTGTGCTTGGATTTACACCGCTCGGTTTGAAGGTTTTCGGGCGGGGTGCACGTCCAGTAAGGGCGTGAAGCGACTAAAAACATGCAGGGCCTTTGAACCCTTTGGCCAACTTCAAAAACACCGCCAAAATGAAAAAGCACCTCTATACGTCAGCCATGTTTCTCGTTGGACTCCTCATGGTGGTGTTGATGCTGCCGGCGATGTACGCAGTATGGCTTCTCCCGGTCAGTACGGTAATTCGCTTCGGTTTTCTTGACCTCTTTTTTTTGCTCTTGAGCCTTGTGCCGATTGCTTGGTTATCGGTTTGCTTGCACGAATCAGGCCACCTTTTTGGAGCGATGTTGGCGCGAATGCGTTGGGTTTACGTTCATTTGGGCCCGGTGACACTTTGGCGACTAAAGGGATATCCGCGTCTCGGCTTCGGCTATGTTTTTTCCTCGGGTGGCAGGGTTCTTGTCCACTCAAACGGTTTGTCCGCGCTGCGAGCCCGCTTGGCCGTTTTTATCGCTTTTGGCCCATTGGCCACGTTGGTTGTTGCCCTTACTTGCCTGGCATTTGCCGCGAGATTCAACAGATCCGTGGGCGAAAAAATGCTATCCGAAGATGTCGGCATTTTCGACATCCAAGGAGTCAGCTGGTATATCGACGCCCTGGACACACACAACCGTCTCGGTGCATGCTTTGCCATC
>DASRAT010000885.1:0-8215 GCA_035638015.1 Gemmataceae bacterium
AGATCACCTGGTATCGGAGCAAGGACATTGACAAGCTCCGGGCGGCGCTGCGGGAGAATCCGAAGACGGTTTTGTTGCTCGCTCACCGCCATTCGCTGACGGCGCTGCATCAGTTTTTGCCGCCGGAGTTTGAGATTCAGCAGGCGGCTCATTTTGGGTTGCCACCGGTGCCGGGGGCGCCGGGCCAATGGGGCAAACAGCTGGCGAAGACGTTTGGCGAGACGTCGCTGGGGTTGGCGGATTTGGCGGTGGTGCGGCGGCAAGCCGTTTCACAAACCGCTACAAAAACATTTCTGCCTGGAAGCAATAATTCAATTTCAGGAAATTGACAGATTGCAGGCGACTCGGGTATGCTGACGAAATAGGATGATCTTGCCAGCAGAGGCTAACTTTCATGGACATTTCTCTAACCCCCGATTTGCTCGATTTCGTCAATCGCAAGATTGCGCGTGGTGACTATCCGTCGGCCAGCGACGTTGTCCGGGATGGGCTATTGCTATTGCGTGAACGCGACGCATCCGAGCAAAAAAAACTAGAGCAGCTTCGACAAGACATCGCCATTGGCATTGAACAAGCCGATCAAGGAATGGTCTACCCGTTCAATGAACACACTCTGCAACTTATCAAGCAGCGCACGTTGGCGCCGCGGTCATAGGCGGCGAATGCCATGAGCCAACCGCGAATCACTGACCAGGCGCACAAGGACATGAATGAGCTTTGGGATTACCTTGCGCCAAGGAACTTGGCGTCCGCCGAAAAACTGCTGGACGACATTTTGGACAAAGCTCGGCTGCATGCCCAATTCCCACTCATGGGCAGATCGCGTCAAGAGCTTGCCGCAAATCTTCGGTCATTCGTGGTGAGACCTTACGTCATTTTTTACCGGCCAGTGGATGATACGATTGACGTGTTGCGTGTGCTGCATGGCTCACGCGACATTGACACGTTGATGCAAGATATGGAGTGAACGCTGCCAGTCCTCCCGGCTGGACTCGAACCAGCGACCGACGGCTTATAAGGCCGGCGCTCTCACCGCTGAGCTACGGGAGGAAACAATCGATATGCCGTCGGGTATCATGGTTTCCTCCTTTCTCACATGTTAAGCCGCAAGCGGCTAGTTTTCCGCCCACACCTTCCGCTGCCGCGATGACTGAATCTTGAGCATCTTCCGATACTTTGTCACCGTCCGCCGCGCCACCGGGTAGCCCGCCTCGCTGAGCCTGTTGACCAAATCCTCATCCGAGAGCGGCTCCGATTTGTCCTCGTTGCCGATGATCTCCAACAGCTTGTTTTTGATCGTCTCCCAGGCCACGTCTTCGCCGGAGGCGGTGTGCGTGCCGCCGCCGAAGAAACGTTTGAGCGGGAAGATGCCGCGCGGTGTCTGCACCCATTTGTCGTCCACGGCCCGGCTTACGGTCGTGACGTGCACGCCCACCAGGTCGGCAATCTGCTGCATCTTGAGCGGCTCAATATGCTCCGGTCCCTGGTCGAGGAATTTATATTGATGCTTGATGATCGCCTTGGTCACTTTTTCCAGCGTGTTGCGGCGTTGCTCGATCGATTCCATCAGCCACTGGGCGGCCTGAATTTTGCGTTTCAAATACTCGCGGGCCTTGGGATCGGAGCCGCGATCCTTGTAGAGGTCGATGTACCGCTTGCTGATGTAGATGTTCGGCACCCAGTCGTCGAGCAGGCGGACGCTGTAATCGCCCGCTTCGGTGCGTTCGACGACTATGTCGGGCACGACGTAGGGAATATTCTCGGCGATGAACTGCGAGCCTGGCCGTGGATTGAGGTGCTTGAGCGCCTCGATGGCTTCGGTGATGGTGTGCAGGTCGAAACCGGTTTTCTTTTGGATTAGCGGCAGGCGATTGTGTGTGATGTCGTCCAGGTGATTCTGAATCAAAACACGCACCACTTCCGCGTGTGGCGTCTCGGATGAAACTTGCAACAGCAGGCACTCGGCCATGTCGCGGGCGCCCGCGCCAGGCGGGTCGAGCTTCTGGACCAAATGCAACGCATGCAGCACTTGCTCGGGCGTGACCGGCAAATCGTAAGTTGCAGCCAGTTCTTCCAGCGGCATTGGATGGAAGTGATTGCTTTCGTCGAGCCTGCCCAGCCAGCCGATATCGGAAATGTTGGAAATCACATGCCGCATTAGCCGTTCGACATCGGGGGCGTAGTCGAGGAATGACAGCTGTTCGCTGAGATAGTCCTGCAGCGACTGCGGCCGCGACGGCATGTTCTGCTCGAAGTCGTGGCGTTTGTCGCCTTCCTCGTCGATGCGGTTGCTGCTGGGGCGATGCTCTTCGTTGAAGTGATCCAGCCAATCTTGATTGATCTTCTCAAGCCGGTCGAAATCCTCTTCGCCGTTGCTGGCGGTGTCGATGACCAGTTCCTTGACGGGGTCATTGGATTCAACAGGGTCGTCGCTGAATTCGCTGACCACGTCGTCGGGCGCCATTTCGTCTTTGGATTCGGCCAGCTCCAGAACCGGGTTTTCTTGCAATTCTTGCTGAATGCGTTCTTGCAGCGCCATGATTGGCAGTTGGAGAATCTCCATCGACTGGATCATGCGCGGCGCGAGAATGAGCTGCTGCCGCATCTCCGGCCGCATCTGCATGCCCATGCCCATTCCTGGTCCCATGACGCACTCTCCGTAAAAAGGGGTCAACACCCCTCAAAAAAATCTTCCTTCCAGGGCACCAAAAAACAACTTCAACGCTTATTATTGAACGAGCGGCGGGGTTTATCCCCGCCGGGACAAGCCCGGCGGCTCGTTTTCTCACTGAATTCCCGGCAGATTCATGCCCGCCGGCAAACCTAAACCGGACGCCATCTTGCTTGTTTCTTCCGCCACGGTTTGCTTGGCTTTCTTGATCGCTTGATTGACGGCTCCGGCGATAAGCTCTTCGAGCATTTCGCGGTCGTTCATCTTCATCAGTTCGTCGCTGATCTCGCAGCGTAGCACTTCCATGTGGCCGTTGACTTTGACTTTGACCATGCCGCCGCCGGCGTCGCCCTCGGCGGTGATGCGGGCGATGGAGCCTTGCAGCTTGTCCATCTCCTCGCGGATTTTGGGCAGGTTTTTCAACATGCCCGCGAGTTGACCCAGTTGACCGAACATAGGTTATTGCTCCTCGGCTTCAGCCGGTGCGGCGCGCTCAGCGGACGCGGAGGCCACAGCGCCAAAATCGGGGTCGGCCTTGATCGGCTTGGCCCCCAATAGGTCCTTAGCCCACTTCACCAAGGGCGGTTCGACCGCCTCGCCTTGTGATGAAGACAAACGGGATCGCGAGTTTTCCGGCTCCTCAGCGATCCCCGCTGATGGAACGGCATTGGCCGAGCCGCCTTCTGATTCAATTCGCAGACGACATTTCTGGCCCGTAAGTTCCTGAAGCAGCTGTTCAATCCGTCCGACTTTTTCAGGATCCTGACAGCGATCACGCTGAGCATTATACCCCGCAGGGAAGCGCAATACCAGAGTGTTTGGCGCGGAAATTGCTGGAAAACCGGCTTTTTCGAGATCGATGCGCGAAAAGCCGCCTTGCTGGGCCAAAACTTGGCTCCAGATCGTGTGCAAAGATTGTTCGGTCAAATCGGTGGTAGCGCTTGGCGTTGCAGTGCTTACAGTGGGCGCCACCGCGGAACCGTTGGAGGACCGGGCCGGCCTTTCAGCGTCCATTACTAACTTTTTTTTTGAGGCGTCACCCAATGGGATGGGAGCAGCAGGTGTCACCGTCACCTGTCCCTTGGCCACTGCTTGCGCCAATTGACTAAGCGACACCAGATCCTCCAGCCTGCCTAACCTCACCAATGCCATCTCCAGCAAGATGCGGCCGTGATTGCTGTTTCGCAACCTGGCCCGCGTGCTGGCTAACACATCAAGACCCGCCATGAGGGCGTCGAGCGAGCGGCGTTTGGCCTGCTCCGCCAGGGCCGGCCGATGTTTGCTGCCGACGCTGAGGCTCGGCGCTTCCGGCCCGGCGGCGTTGACCACCATCAAATCGCGCCAATAACCAATGAGTTGATCGAGCAACTCGCCAAGTTGCATGCCGTCATCGGCGGCTTTGCCCAAAAGCTCAAGCGTGAGCTTGGCATCGCCTTGGAGTGCCGCCCCGGCCAATTCCGCCACGCGGTCGTCGCTGGCGGTTCCCAACAGGCGATGGACATGCTCGACCGTCAGCCGTTCGCCGCCGAATGCCAGCAGTTGATCGAGCAAGGATTGAGCGTCGCGCATGGAACCGCCGGCCCGCCGAGCCAGGATCTCCAGGGCCTCGTCGTCGGCTTGCATCTTTTCACTGGCGACAATGTCCCTGAGCCGCTCGACAATCCGCGGCGTGCCGATGCCGGCGAAATCGAAACGCTGACAGCGCGACAGGATCGTGATCGGGATTTTCTCGACTTCGGTGGTGGCAAAGATGAATTTGACATGCGGCGGCGGCTCCTCCAGCGTTTTCAACAAGGCGTTGAAGGCCGACTTGGAGAGCATGTGGACTTCGTCGATGATGTAGATCTTGTAGCGCGACCTGCTGGGTCGATACTGCACGTTGCCGCGCAGCTCGCGGACGTCGTCCACACCGGTGTTGCTGGCGCCGTCGATTTCCAGGACATCGACATCGTCGCCGCTGGTGATCGCCTTGCAATTCTCGCACACATTGCAGGGGGTGGCGGTCGGCCCTTTCTCGCAATTGAGGGCCTTGGCGAGGATACGCGCGGTGCTGGTCTTGCCGACGCCTCGGGCGCCGGTGAAGAGATAGGCGTGAGCGACGCGGCCGGATTGGAGCGCGTTAATTAAGCCCTGGGCGACTGGCTCCTGGCCGACGAGATCGCTGAAGCCTTGGGGGCGATAGCGGCGGGCGAGGACGGTGTAGCCCTCCTGCGCCTCATTGGTGGGGGCAGCCTTTTTTTTCGCCATGGCCAAAGTGTCCGTTGTGCAATCGAGCTGACTTCCGTCTTTTTATTGCCAGGAGCAGCCTTTGACAGCAGACTCCCAGCCGCCGAACGATTTGCGCTGAGAGTTGTGACATATGTCGAGATCATTTCTTGTCAATCGCCAACGCCGCGCTCTGCACTTCGCCAAGTGTAGTCCCCACTATCAACGCATCTATTTGGCTCGCCCGCGCCAGACTGACGATCCACCCTTTGCTCAGCATTCGCTCGCTCAGAACCTTGTCGCTGTCGCCGTCCACAATGCGCAACACGCCGTCCTTGCCGCCGCAAGCCAAGAGCGACCCATCCTGGTTCCAGACCACGCCGTAAAACGCTGACGGCTGGCGTACGATTCTCACTAACCTTCCCAGTGCCGGTTGCCAGATGCGCACCGTGGCATCAGCGCTCGCGGAGGCCAACGTCACCGGTTCTTCCTTGGCTCGGCCTGGGCGGATTGCCAGGGCATGCACCGCGCCCAGATGATTGTCCAGCGAACGAACCAGTTTGCCGTCGGCGGCATTCCAGACGCGGATCGTTTGGTCCGCGCTCCCCGAGCACAGCGTTTTGCCGTCAGCAAAAGCGGCCAGGCACAGCACAGGCCCCGAATGGCCGCTCAGCGTCAGCGTGGATTTCTTGGAGGCCACATCCCACACGCGCACCGTGCGGTCGGCACTGGCGCTGGCGAGCATTTTTCCGTCCGCGAGCCAGGCCACGTCGTGAACCAGATCGCCATGGCCTTCGAGTTGCCCCAACAGCTTTTTCTCGGGCCAGGACCACAATTCGATGATGCCTGCCTCCGCGGGCCGGCCGCCGCCGATGGCGAGCGTCTTGCCGTCGGGCGAAAATGCCAGGCACAAGACGTGATCGAGTTTAACGGCCAGGGATTGGGAGTCTTTGGACTTGATGCCGCGAATGGCAACGCCGGCTTGCGAGCCAACCAGGATTAGCTTGTCGTCCGGCGCCACCGCCAAGGCGGTGATAGCAGGTTGAAGTTTTTGTTGATAAGTCGCAGGCACAATCGTCGTCAAGCAGGCCAAAACGGTTAAACCGCGGATAGCACGGATGACACGGATAAGAAGCGCAGCACGCATTTTTTGATCCGTGGTATCAGTGCTATCCGTGGTTAATAATTACGCCAGGCACTCCCGCACCAGTTCGCCGCCGGCGTTGACTGCCACCGGCCTGCCGTCGGAGGTCCGCAATTCGGAACCCGGATCGATGCCAAGCAGCGTGTAAATCGTCCGCGCCAGATCAGGCGGCGTGACCGGCCGCTGGCTCGGGCTTTCGCCGCGGGCGTCGGATTGGCCGATGACCTGACCGCCGCGAACGCCTCCTCCGGCCAGCAAGACGCTGAAGGCACGTGGCCAGTGGTCGCGGCCGCCGGCGGTGTTCAGTTTCGGCGTGCGGCCAAATTCGCCCATGACAATAACCAAGGTTTCCTCGAGCATACGCCGGTCCGCCAGATCGCCAAGCAACGCCGCCAGGGCCTGATCCAGCACCGGGATTTTGCCGACACGGCCGCCGACGTAACCTTCACGCAAAACGCGGGCAATTGTCTGATGGGTGTCCCAGCCCTCGTCGGTGACGGTGACAAACGGGCAACCCGCTTCGATCAACCGTCGAGCCATGAGACAACTTTGGCCGACGCGATTGCCGCCATACCGCTGCCGAGTGGCCGGCGGCTCGCGCGTCAAGTCAAACGCTTGCCGGGCCTGGGGTGAGAAGATCATGTTGTAGGCCTGGGCGAAGTGAGCATCGCGTTCCTGGCGCAGGGCATTGTCTTCCACCTCCGCGCTCAAATTGTCCAGCTCATTGAGGAAATCGCGGCGACGCTCCTGGCGTGGCTGAGTCAAACCCGCCGGTGGATTCAGATCGCGAACGCTCAAATCGGGGCGAGTTGGATCGCTCAAAAGTTCAAAAGGCCGCCGCGAACCGGGCAGGTAACCGCAGCCGGCCTCACGCGAAGCCTTGGGCACGGCGATATAAGAGGGCAACACCGCATCGGCCGCCGCCGCGCGGCAATGAGCCACCACAGAGCCGTAACTGGGATACTCCAGCACCGGCGAGGGTTTGTAGCCGGTCAGCAAATAATGCCGCCCGAAATTGTGTTCGCCCAGATCGGATGTCATCGAGCGAATCAGGCAAACCTTGTCCATCATCCCCGCCAGCCGCGAGAAATGCTGACAGATTTGCACGCCGACCACATTGGTCTGGATAGGGTCAAACTCGCCGCGCACTTCGGCGGGGGCGTTGGGCTTGAGGTCAAAGGTGTCAAGATGGCTGGGACCGCCGTCGAGCCAAACGAGAATGCAATTGGGCAGCCGCCGCGGCTGCGGGATCAAGGCGCGGGCACGCAGAACGTCGGCGAGGCCAAGGCCGAGGACCGACAGGCCGCCGACGCGAAGGAATTCTCGGCGATTGACGCCATCGCAACGCTTCATGACGAAACTCCTCTTTGGATTACGGCGGCTTTCAAGGCATCAAGGCATACCACCCAACTGATTTTTCTTGCATCTTCAAATCATTTTGCAGCGTGCGCGGGAGAGTCAATAATCTCGGTTACGCTGTCATGGTCGAAATAGGTGGGCACGAAGCCCGGACCGATAAAAACGGCCACGCCTTCCCTGATTACCGTTGCCTCTGGATGGTCGATCTCGATTCGGGTGCCGGTCTTGAGTTCGACCGTGAACGGCTTGAACGGTCTGCGACGAATCATCGCCAGCACTTTCTGAAAATTATCCGCACTCATTGGTCTTCCTTTCTAATTCCCGAGTCGCTTTGATCCGAGGTTTCTCACACCCTCGCCGTGAACTAAACGCAAACTGCGCTCGGAAATCCTGGACCTTCTCCACCGCCCGCTCCATGCGTTGCCATAACGCGTCACCGGTGAGATGAAATAAAGTCACCCGAAACTCCGCCTTATTTCGGTCGGCTGGCACATCTGTCACTGCTCACGTATTGATTTTGCTCACTTGAAATCGATGCCTTCGGCAATCCGATGTGCATCCGCTACTTCCCTGGCCTTTGGCTCCTCCACTGCGATAAAAGTCGCAAATACAAAGTCTAATCCATTCGAGAGGAACCAAACCTGGGAGTATTCCGGCTCATCGGACGACTCGGAATCTGATCTATTGAAGACAGCCGTGCCATATGTACCCATCACGCATTTGCCACTGGACGAGCCGATGATTTTACCAAATTGATTACTCTCCCCAAAGCCTAATGCAAGTTCAACGAGGTCAGCTTCGCTAGGATGGGGTTCAGGTCCGCCATTGTACTCTGC
>DASRAT010000886.1:0-5299 GCA_035638015.1 Gemmataceae bacterium
AAGGCGCCCGAAGTGCCCAAGGCAACGACGCAACAGCCCGCTCAGGACATCATGCTCGGCGATCCCAAGTCGCCTGAGTTCTTCATCCTGGCCACCGTGAGCACGCGCGGCGGCGGTGTGCGCGATTTGACTTTGCCCAAATTTCAAAAGGCTGACGAAAACGGCCAACCTGTCTTCAATGCCGACGGCAGCAAAACACCGCTCAAGCTGATCGAGGAAGACCCCGTCAATCCGTCGTTTCGCATGTACCACTATCCCGATCCCGAGCAGATCGACAAGCCCTGGCCTTGCGATCCGGTGCTGGGGGCCAAGCTCTGGAAGGTGGAGCGGCAAACCACCACAGCCGAGTTGAGCGAAGTGGTCCTGTCTTGCGATGACATTCCGGGCTATCCCGGTCTCGTCATCATCAAAACTTACTCGCTCAAACCGCGCGAATACCACGTTGGCTTGACCGTAGCCATTCACGACAAGCGCGATCCCAAGAGCGCCGACGCCAAGCCCAGGCCGTTTCGTTACCAACTCGCGGGCAGTCATGGCTTGCCCATCGAGGGCGAATGGTATTCCAGCGTCTATCGCACGCCCATGATCGGTTACATCGACGACCGCGGCAACCCTCAGCGTGATTTGAAGGAGACGCAACTCCAGATTAGCCACAAGGAAGGCGGCGACCGCTTTCCGGAAGGAGCGCTGGGCAACAATCGCATGCAATTCGCCGGCGTCGCCACGCAGTATTTTGCATCGCTGATTGTGGTCAGCGACAAGCAAGCTCCCGCCGGTGAGGGCGGTGTTGCGCCAGCGGCCGTGCTGGCCTATTGCCGGCCGACTTGGGAGAGCGAGGAAATCGGCGGGGTCCTCGAGCAGATCGACAAATCCGATCCGCAGCGAATCAAAATCAAATTGCGAACGAAAGATCAGGTGCCGCAGCATTTGTGGTTTGTGCTGCTGCCGCGGGCGAAAAGTCAGCTGCTACAACTCGACCTGGCCGTTGGCGCCGCCGTCTTTGTGAGCGCTTCCAATGCGGATTACGACCAGGGCGACCGCGTCGCCACCGGCATCCGTGCCGGCAATGCCCGCCGGCCGCAGGTGGACGACATAACTGTTCGTGTCGTCAGCAATGTCCTTCAGCTGGAACCGGGCACGACCGTTGTGCACAACTATTTGCTGTATCACGGGCCGTCGAAAGTGCGTTTGCTCGCCCAGTTCACTGGCGATCAGGCGGTCTCCCCTGAATTGGTGGAACGCTACACCGACAAACTGCACTTGAACATATTGACCGACTACCAATCCGCCGGCTTTTTCGGCACGATCGCTTCCAAGATCATGTGGACCGATTTGCTGATTCTGACCACGCGCTTTATGCACTGGCTGCTTGATCTGCTGCATGGTCTGGTCGGCTGGCTGGGCGGCGGTTACGGCCTGAGCATTATCCTGCTAACCCTGCTGGTCCGCGGCGCGATGTTCCCCGTCAGCCGGCGTTCGGCCCTGCTCAGTCAGCGTATGCAAGCGTTGGCCCCGGAAATGAAGAAGGTTCAGGAAAAGTATAAAAACGATCCGCAGGCCAAGACGGCCGCTGTCATGGAGCTATACCGCAAGCACGGCGTCAATCCGTTTGGCAGTTGCTTGCCCATGATCATGCAGATGCCGTTCTTTTTGGGTTTGTATTATTGCCTGCAGGAGAGCATTCACTTCCGTTTAGCAACGTTTCTGTGGATCGACAATCTGGCCGCCCCGGACATGTTGGTCTACTGGAGCGACAACATTCCGATCATCAGCGACCCGGACAACATGTCAGGCAGTTTCTTTTCGTTTCTGTATCTGGGGCCGTATTTCAATTTGCTGCCGGTGATCGCGGTGGCACTGATGCTGGTGCAGCAAAAATTCATGACGCCGCCGCCGGCGGATGAGCAGCAAGAGATGCAGCAGAAGATGATGAAGTACATGTTCATCTTCATCGGCATCATGTTTTACAAGGTGGCGGCGGGGCTGTGCATTTATTTCATCGTCAGCAGCTTGTGGGGATTGTGCGAGCGGAAAATGCTGCCCAAGAAAACGGCGTCGCTCGCGACGGCCGCGGGTCCGCCTGCGACTGCGCCTGCGGCCACCAGCGCTGCCAAGCCGGGCCGCGGCAGGGGCAAGCCGGAAAAGAAGGAAAAGAAGCCGGAGACGACGATACAGAAGATGAAGGATTGGTGGGCGGAAGTGCTCAAGCAGGCGCAGAAGAAGTAGATGATCCTTCGAGTGACATATCTTTGTCAAGAAAACATTTGACTCCCTCAAAAACCCCGTTAAACTTCGTCCAATCGAGTTTTCGACCCTTTCGCGCCAGTCCTCAATTCCTCGCCCATCCATTCGGGGAGGCGCGAAAAAACCCTTGCCTGGGCGGAACTCGGCCAGCGCTGCCGTGCGCGGCAGCGCCACACCGGCGACTGTGCGGTTCAAAGGCCAAGAGTGCGTGCCATTGAATTGTGCAGGTGGAATTTCCAAGGTAAGTCGTTTTCAGAATTAGCCCTTGCCCGCGCGGGCAAAAACGGGCTGACGTTCGGGGTGCGCGCCGATTTGCAACTCGGTGTGCCTTCCGGCTTTAGTGGTTTTGTGAAGCGGTGCCCAAGTTTCTCACCTCGGGAGGACCTCTCCGTGTTCTATTCTCTCCTTCGCCGGTGGCTCGTGGCCAACCGCGAACAGGCCGTAATTCAGCAATCACGCCGTTCACGGCGACGGCAGTCGGCGTTGCCGACCGTCGAGGCGCTGGAAGACAGGCTGACGCCCAGCGCGGTGCTGACCGTCGTGAACAGCACCGATCACGATCCGGGCTCGCTCCGGGCCGCTGTCGCCAGCGCCGGCAGCGGCGACACCATCAAGTTCGCCAATTCAGTCCATCTCATCAAGCTGACCAGTGGCGAGATCGAGATTGGCAAGAATCTCAATATCATCGGGCCAGGGCCCCAGAAATTGACTGTGAGCGGCAATGACGCCAGCCGGGTATTCCATATCGATGCGGGCAAGACGGTGAACATTTCCAATTTGACGGTGGCTCACGGCAAATCGACCGGTCAATTGCCGACAAGTATGGTGGGTGAGTTTTTGCCCGGCGGCGGCAGCGGAGCGGGCGGCGGCGGCGGCATCTTGAACGAGGCAGGGGCGCACCTGACCCTTAATAGCGACTCGTTTAGTTCCAACCAGGCGGTTGGCGCCGAGGGATTCACCGTTGTCGGCGGCGCTTTGATGAACCTGGGAACTGCCACGGTTCTTTCGTGTGATTTTTCCAACAATCAAGCCACGGGCGG
Source organism: Gemmataceae bacterium (assembly GCA_035638015.1). Classification (GTDB taxonomy): domain Bacteria; phylum Planctomycetota; class Planctomycetia; order Gemmatales; family Gemmataceae; genus DASRAT01. The sequence continues at coordinate 3,285 of DASRAT010000886.1, forward strand.
CGGCGCCTCTGACGCGCTGGGTGGCAGCAGCGGCGGCGCCATTGAGAACTTTGGCAGTCCCGCGGGTCCAGCATCACTCACGGTTGTGAGCAGCACGTTTAGCAACAACACCGCGTATGCCACTGGCGGCGGTTATTATTTCGGCATAGGCGGAGCCGTTGGCAACGATGCGGGTCTGAACGGCTATGATCCTGGCCTGGCCCAGCCCTCGACGGCAACGCTCACCAATTGCTCGATAACGGATAATCTTGCGACGGGCGGTCCAAACGTGATCGGCAACGGCGGCGGCGCCAACACCGGGGGCGTAGGTACTGTCATGACGCTAATCGGCTGCAATGTGGCCGGCAATCGTTCCGTGGGCGGCGGCGGCGGCGACGGCTTGACTACCGGCGATTCGGAAGGCATCGGCGGCGGCTTGATGAATGTCTTCGGCACGCTCAATGTCATTGGCTGCTCGATTACCAACAACAAGGCGCTTGGCGGAGACAATGGCATCCAAAGCGATGCCAACTCATTCGCCGGCGGCGCTTTCGGCGGCGGCATTCAGAACAACGCCGGCGGCACGCTCAATATCAGCAACTCCCTGGTCTGTGGAAACCTCGCCCAGGCCGGCAACACCACCGCCGGTCCCGGCGGCTGTGCCATCGGCGGCGGCATCCAAAACGGTGGCCTTGCTTCAGGCCCCATCGCAATGAACATGACCAATTGCATCGTCAGCAACAACAGCGCTGTCGCGGGCCACGGCGGTCCGGGCGATGCGGGTGTGACCAACCTGTCAGGCTTTGCATTCGGCGGCGGTATCGATGTCTCGCGCGGAGCGGTGGCCACGATTATTGGCTCATTGATCGCCGGCAATCGGGCTGTCGGCGGCGCTGGCGGTGCGGGCAACAATGGCGGCAATGCCTACGGCGGCGGCTTGTCGGTTGGCTTTGCCAATCTGGCATTTGGGCAACCGGACGGCGCTTCGTTAACGCTCATCAACAGCGTCGTCACCGGCAATCAAGCCGTGGGCGGCGTCGGCGGCTCCCATGCTGACGGCGGCGACGGCCTGGGCGGCGGCATTTATGTGGGACCGACGGCCAGCGCCGACATCACTCACAGTTTGATTACCCTCAATCAGGCCACTGGCGGACATAAAGGCAGCGGGCCGGGAACCAGCAACGGTCATGGCATTGGCGGGGGCGTATACAGTGATGGGATTTTCACTGACGATCTGTTGACCATCCTGGCGGGTAACTTTGCTTCCACGAGCAATAACAACATCTTCCTGTAAACGACTGGTGAGTGGCACGCCCTTAACGGCCGTGAAGAGGATGAGTTCCCAGGCTAAGATCACGCCCTGAAAGTGCGTGCCACCCCGCCGACAGTAATTTGAACCGACACCAATATTCTCAGACACCAATTGTCTGGGTTTTCGTTCGCGGCTAGCCTTACTCCCGCAACGTCCAAATGTGGAAAAGGAGATGCCCGACTTTTCAAACGACTCGCATGCGCATGGTTGGCGAGACGCTCACCATAGCCGTCTCAAAGGCAAACCCTCACGCAATCAAAGCCTTGGATCGCTGAACAGAGATGATGGCAAAGCATGAACGATAATAAACCGACCACACTTCGTAATAGAAAGGTCCACCATATGAACCCTCTTTCACGTCACCGTTTCCGTCCCCAACTCGAAGCCTTTGAGGATCGGCTGTGCCCCAGCGGCTCAACGGTTGTGCTGCCGATTTCCGCTTTCCTGGCCCAGCAGGGGCACGACAGCGTGTTCACGCCGCCGGTGCCCGACGAGAATGCCTGGTCCAACTCGGTATTCGATCCCGGCGCGACGCCCACCGACCCGACCCGCGACCTTTGGGTGGACTATACCGGCCAGGCGGCCCAGTACCTGCTTCAGCACGGCATCAACCTGCACACCAGCGTCACCGGGTTCGTCACCGAGACGCCCATCGGCAACAGCGGACTCATGGAGGTCAGCCTGAATCTGGAGGCCACCAACGCCCTGACGTGGGTTAGCAACA
>DASRAT010000887.1:0-3744 GCA_035638015.1 Gemmataceae bacterium
CGCGATACCGTTTCCCCACATCTTCTAGAGGAACCGGCAGGTGCAAAGCGGCCACCGGCCCACGCACAGCCAAGAGTCTACAACTAAGCAGCGCCCGAAGAGAGGTCGTCGTCCGCATGGTGTGTTTGCGAGTCGCTAAATCCCAAATCGCGAGCTCATTCCCCGACGCCAGGCAGAGCCTGGCGGCCAGTGCGTTCCCAGGCAGAGCCTGGGGAACGAGGGTTTCACACAAGTGCCGCGATCGGCATTTTGTTGAAACTTTTTTCTGGACAAGAGCGCTGCCAGCGCGTAGCATCCGATTTAATACCTATAGCTACTATAGCTACAGCTACCAAAATTGAGCGAATGCCAATGCTTGATGAAGCACACGATCTTGCGATGGCTTTGCGCGGCGCTTACAAGACGATGCACCGCAAAGCGGATTCTTTTTTCATCAAGTACGGCGTGACTGCCGACCAATACGTTCTGTTGCACATTCTGGCGCACGAGAGCGCAATCACGCAAGAAACATTGGTCGTGCGGGCGTCTTCGGATCCCAATACGGTGCGGCGCATGCTCCTGCTTTTGGAGGGCCGTGGTTTCGTGACACGCAAGCGACACCCGACAGACGACCGGGCTCGCAGCGTGAGCATCACACGAAAGGGCCGGAGCATCTATAAGCGGCTGCGCTGGGCGTTTGAGCCGTTTTTGGCGCTGTTGATTTCGGATTACAAGTCTGAAGAGTTAGAAACTTTGAAAGCTTTGCTGCGGCGTATTCCCCCGCTCATGGCTGCGCGCGATGCCCGCCGGGCGCGTAGCCGACCCTCGAAGCTTGCTGAAAAGCAATGAGGGGCGGGACTTGCCGCTTGATTGCCCAGCGGCCCTTCGGCGGAAAACACATCTCTCCATTTTGATGAAGGTTGGGAGGTTGGCCATGAAGAAATCGGCAAAACTCGTGATGCTGGCCGTGCTGACGCTGGTGTTGGCCGTGCCGACGATGGCGGTCAGCCAGGACAAGACACCGGCAACCAAAACACAGGCGGATGGCTCCAAGGGCTTGCGAGTCTATTGGTCCACCCACAGCATGCTTTGGTACGCACCGGGCCCGTTTGGCGTGTTAGCCAAGGCGGCGGGCTTCAGTGACTACAAAGAGATGGGGCACAGCAGAATTGGCGCTTCCAGAGTTGAGCAGCACTGGAAGCAGGCGCCCCAGGAAAAAAAGGCCCTGGAAAAGGGCGACATAGACGTCTTCGTGATGGCGCCGATCGGGTTTCCCGACGAGGGCATAGAGAACTTCGTCAAGCTGGGGCTGGAGCACAATCCCAACATGCGCTTCACAGCGCAAATCTCCTGGGGTTGCTACGACATGGACATGAACCTGTTCCCTGGAAGCATGCAGAAAGCAGGGAATAATGTGAACCGCAACAAAACGCCCGAGGAACTGCAAAAGATCAATGCGGACAACATCAAGACTGCTCAGGCCCAGGCCGACGCAATTAACAAGAAGTATGGCAAAGGCAGGACAGTCCTATTCCTGGTGCCCAGCGCACAGACGAATGTCGCGCTCAGGACCAAGGTTTTCAAAAAAGAGATTGGCATCGAAACCCAGGGCGAGCTGTTCCGGGATGCGATCAGCCACCCCGGGCCGGCGCAAGAAGCGCTCAACACGTATTTGTACTTTGCCGTGATTTTCGGCAAAAGCCCAGTCGGCTTGCCCAGGACCAGCCTGCTGACCAACAAGTATGACGATAAGGTCAATCTCGCCCTGCAGGAACTTGCCTGGGAAACAGCCATCAGTTATCCCTACAGCGGCGTCAAGGGGAAGTCGGGTGACAAAACTTTAGTGCCGGCCCAGACGGAAAAGAAGGATACTCCGCCGGCGGACAAGAAGGATGCACAACCCGGCAAGAAGGACCCCCAACCGCCTCAGAAAGGCGGCTTGCCAGGCAAAGTCTTCCCAGGCGGATTGCCGAAGGGATTCCCGGGTTTGCCGGGTAAGGGAGCAGCGGCAGCGGCGCCGATTGGCAATGTGTTGTCGCAGGCCGCGCTGGACAAATTGAAATTGACCGAGGAGCAGCAAAGGCAAGTCCAAGAGCTGCAGAGGGTTGTTGAATTGTCGATCCAGGGAATCCTGAACGAGGATCAGAGGAAGCAGCTGGATGAAATGAAAAAGCAGAAGAAGTAGCCATCACCCACGTGCGGAGGTGGAGGAAACTTGTTGGCTCAAGGTTCTCCTCCTCCGCCAGGATACGCATGATTAGCATGACTCGGGTCCCGTCCAAGGCGTACAACGCCGCCGCCGATTTGATCGAACGCAACCTGGTCGCCGGCCGGGGCGCTAAGGTTGCGTACATCGACGACAGTGGAAAACACACGTATGCCGAGCTGGCGGAGCGGGTCGGGCGTTGTGCCAACGCCTTGCGCGAGGCCTGCATCGAACCAGGACAGCGGCTGGCCCTGGGCCTACTCGACACCATTGATTTTCCGGTCTGTTTTTTGGGCGCCATCAAAGCGGGAATCGTTCCCATTCCCTTGAGCACCCGCTCCACAGCGACTGACTTCGCCGCCATCCTTGCGGATAGCCTGCCGCAAGCGGCGATCATGTCCCACGAGGTCATGCCCGTTTTTGAGGAAGCGGCCAAGTTGGCCAGGTGGACTGGAAAAGTCTACGTCTCTGGAGGTGAGGGCAATGACAACGCCTTGCATGATCGGATGGCGGCGGCTTCGCCTGATGCTCAGACTGCCGCGACCGGCCCGGATGACGTTTGCTTTTGGCTGTATTCTTCGGGGTCCACAGGCAAACCCAAAGGCGTGATCCATCGGCAGAGCAGTTTGATGCAAACGGCCGAACTTTATGGCCAGGGCGTGCTCGGCATCACCGAGCATGACGTTGTTTTTTCCGCAGCCAAGCTGTTTTTCGCTTATGGACTTGGCAACGCCTTGACCTTTCCGATTTCGGTCGGCGCAACGGCGATCCTTTGCTCGGGCCGGCCGACTCCCGCTGTCGTCAACGCCATCTTGCGCGAACAACGCCCGACGATTTTTTTCGGCGTGCCAACGCTATTCAATGCGCTGCTGGCCTGTGCCGATTTGCCGGGCAAGGGCGAACATGCCTTGCGTTTTTGCGTTTCCGCGGGCGAAGCCCTTCCGGAAAAAGTCGGCGCGGCCTGGCGTGAGCGCACCGGCGTCGATATCGTCGATGGCATTGGTTCGACTGAGTTGCTGCACATCTTCGTTTCCAATCGACCAGGGAATGTGCGCTATGGAACCACCGGGCGAGTTGTGCCCGGCTACCACGTTCGCCTCGTGGACGAAACCGGCAAGCCAGCGCCGCCGGGCGAAATCGGTGAGTTGCACGTGAACGGCCCGACAGTCGCGATTGGCTACTGGAACAATGCCGAGAAAACTGGCGACACGTTTGTTGATAATTGGGTACGTACGGGGGACAGATTCAAGCAAACGCCCGAAGGCGATTACGTGCATTGCGGCCGTAACGACGACATGCTCAAAGTGGGCGGCATTTATGTTTCACCGCTAGAGGTGGAAGGCGCCCTTTTGGCACATGAAGCAGTCCTGGAAGCGGCAGTCGTTGGAGCGGCCGATGAAATGGGCTTGGTGAAACCCAAAGCATATGTGGTGCTGAGTCCAGGTGTGGTTGCCAGCTCCGCCTTGGTGCAAAGTCTGCAGCAGTTTGTAAAGGCGAGGCTGACGCCGCACAAGTATCCGCGCTGGATCGAGATTATTCCGGCGTTGCCGAAAACGGCA
>DASRAT010000888.1:0-2895 GCA_035638015.1 Gemmataceae bacterium
CGCTTCACGTTGGCGGTGTTGTGCGAGGCTTACGCCGAGGACGAGATGGGCGGCGAAGCGCGGACTGTCATGCGTTTTCATCCCCGTCTGGCGCCGATAAAGGCTGCCATTCTGCCCTTGGTCAACAAGGAAGGGATGCCCGACGTTGCCAACAAACTTTATCGCGAAATGAAATCCGAGTGGAACGTCTTTTATGACGACGGTGGCGCCATCGGCCGCCGCTATCGCCGGCAGGACGAAATCGGTACGCCGTTTTGCTTCACGGTGGACGGTCAGACGTTGCAAGATCAGACGGTGACCATGCGCGAGAGGGATACGGCGGTGCAAACGCGTGTGCCGCTGGCTGGCGTTGTAGAGGAGATGCGCAAGCGATTGAAATAACAGTTTAGCCGCGACGCGCTCCGCTGCGCGTCGCGGCTAAACGGATCACGATTAGCGGCCCTTCGGCGGCGCCAACTTGCCCGAAATCAAATCGGGCAACAGCGGCCGAATCACTTCGGAAGGCACGGCGTGGCTGTCCACCCGTCCCGCCCGGCAAACATTGATGCCAATCACATTGCCGTCCAAATCGACCAGCGGCCCGCCACAATCCTTGGGCAAGACCACCGAGTCATGCTGCAAAATGACCGGGAAGCCGTTGAAGCGCTTGCTTATGTCGCTACCCATGTTATTTTGTTGGTTTGGTTGATCAGGAATCAAGGCAATGCGGATATTGTGCTCCACAAAATCATCGCCGCGGATCAGGCGAATCGTCACCACGTCGAGACCTTTGTAGGATTGCATCAGCTTGGTAAACGTTTCGGCGTTCTTGACCGCCTTGTTGTCAACGGCAACGATGATGTCGTTGGCAAGTACTTTGCCTTTAGCGGGAGATTCAGGGCCGCCTTTACCGCCGCCCTTGCCGGGTTGACCGCCGCCGCCGCCGCCACCCTTTTTGCCGCCACCGGGCGCGCCGCCACCGCCGACACCTGTCAGTTGAACGGCCGTGACTTTGGCGCCGCGCGAATCATCGCTGGTTTTGATGCCCAGCAATTCGAGGCCGGATTTAGATTCGCCAGGCCCTTTTTTCTCGGCCTTGCCGTCGGCGCCGCCCTTCTTGGTGGGGTTCTGAACCTTGCGGGCCGCCACGCTGAGCACGCCGACCGCCACGGGATCAACGCCCGTGCCCGGGGAGGCAACGAAGTAGCCAACCGGCGTGACGCTGCTGTCCGTGAACTCAATCGGGACTAGATTGACGGCCTTGATCTTCAGCACTGCCAGATCATGGGCATCGTGATAGCCCACCCATTTGGCTTCCAGTTCCTCGCCGGTGGGAATCTTGACGACGATCTTGCCGTAAAGATCGCTGGCTTTGGTGAGAATGTAACCGTCGGAGGTCAGCACGACGCCCAGCGCCGTGTCAGTGCCGTCGCACTTGATGCGAACGGTGCTTTTGACTGTTTTGGCAATGGGTTCGCGAAATGCGGCCTTGAAGGTGGCGTCATTCTTGAACGTGGGCAGGGCCTTGCCGCCCCCGCCGCCGCCGCCTTTTTTCTGTTTCGGTTCCGGGTCGCCTTTTTTCTGGTCCGGGTCGCCTTTTTTCTGGTCCTGGGCCAGGGCGGTTGCCGAAGTCTGCGAATCGATGAGCAGCAGTGCGCAGCTCACAACAAAACCGAACAGGAGAATTCGTTTGCCGAGCTTCATATGAAAAAACCTCAAGATGGAGAACAAAGTGGAAAAATAAGTGAGTGCAGGGCAAAAGGCTACTTGGCCTCTTTGTCCATGGTGCCTTTGAGTTTTAAGGTCTCCGTGCCACGACGAACCTCGATGGTCACCTCGGAACCGGCCGGACCCTTGCCGATTTCGGCGCGATATTCCTCAACCGTGGCCACGGCCTTGCCGTTGACGGCGGTGATGAGATCGCCCGGTTTCAAACCAGCTTTGTCGGCAGATGAGCCAACTTCAATGGCGGCAATCTCCAGCTTCTTGGCGTCAGGAGCGAAAATCACGCCGCCAAACGCAGCACCCTTGGGTTGCGGCTGACCCTTGCCCTTGCCGCCACCCCCCTTGGCGCCGCCCCATGTCTCGCCTTTCATCAGCCGTGTCCATTCCAGCTTGAAGGTGTCCACGGGAACGTGCATATTGCTGGTCAGTGGGTTACTGATACGGCTATGGATGCCAATGACTTTGCCATTGATGTCGAAGAGCGGCCCACCGGAATCCCCGCCGACGAGCGTTGCATCGGTCGCGACCCATTTGACCAGATCGGGTTCTGCCTTGCCCGGAACGCCGTTGATGCGCCCCAAACGGACTGGCGGCGTGCGGCCGGGCTTGAGTCCGCCCGGATGGCCGATGGCGATGCACCAGTCGTTTTTCTTGAGATCGCCGGAGTTGCCCATTTCGCAATAGGGGTATTTGCCAACCTCGGTGATCTGAATCAAACCGGTGTCGGTGCCCTTGTTCTGGCCCAGAGCCTTGCCCTTGACCTGCTTGCCGTCCGGGAAGGTGAGAATGAAAGCTGTGCCCGGTGCACCAGAAACGTGCCCGGCCGTGAGGACCAAGCCGTCCTCGGAAATAATCACGCCGCTGCCTTGTGCCTTGGCCTTGGCGTTAACGACCGCGGGCATGACCCTGGCGGCGACAAGTTTGACGTGAGCCTGCATCTCCTTGAGATCGTTGGGCGTATCGGGCATCGGCTTTTGGAACACCGCCGGCGCCTTGATTTCGACGATGAGCTTTTGCTCGCTGCTGCTGTTGTCGGCCGAGGCCAACGGCAGAATGATCAGCGACAGCACTACCATGGGGGCGCAGGTCACAATGAAATTACGAAACCGCTTAGTCGCCATGCAACAATCTCCTCGAACCAGGGGTGCAATTAATTGATCGGTGGGAAATACCAGCCGCGCAAAGGTGCTT
>DASRAT010000889.1:0-2863 GCA_035638015.1 Gemmataceae bacterium
GTTCTTGAAGACTTCTGCTTGGGATGCGTATGAGCATGCCACATCAAGCAATAGGTATCCTCCAGTTAACAAAAACAACGCAATCAGTTTCGATGACATGTTTCCACTTCCAAGCTCGGTGCCGTGCTCGCCTTAGTTCCTCTCCCTAAACAACATCGTCCCCACCAAATACAATTCATTCCGCCACATCGACCAATCATGCGGACCCGCATCCACATGCCAAATGTGCGTGACCTTCTTCTCGGTCAGGCTAGTAGCGGCGAGAGAAATAGAGATGATGTTTCATTCCTTCCCCCCGCGCCGCCGCTGCAACTCCTGCACAAACACGGCATGCTCCTTGGACTCCAATCCTTTCTGCAACGTTGCCAGGACCAACGCCATGTCGCCGCCCAGAAGCGCCTGCGGATGCAGCCACAACCCGGGAAACACCTTGGAGCGCAGGATGCCGTCGGCATCGGGCGGAATCAATTGATAGGCGGCCTCCACCAACCGATGCCAGCGGATTTCGCGAGAGGCGAGCAGCACGACCAAGTATTCATTCACGCCGGCTTGCTCATACAAATCGAGCTTTTCGTGCAGGTCGTAGTCTTCGCTGGATAAGCTGACCTCGGCCAAAAACTCCGGCGAGCCGGCGATGTATTTTCCGTCCCGGTGCGAATGTCCTCCAAGGTCAGACAATAATCGCAATGACGATTCGGGTTGCGGAGAGTCTTCCAGCATCAGCCAGGTTGATTTGGAATTGCTTTTCACGCCGGGAGTGCCGGCGGCGTAAACGCCTTGCCACACTGCGACACCGTTATCGGAATCTCCGTGATCCAAACTTACTGGTGACGGCATGTAAACAATTCCTCCAATCAACTCCGCGTTTTTCAAATGCGGCATGGCCTCCCAGCGGCGCAAGAACTCGTCCCGCGTTAAACGCTGACCGGGATAGAGGGGCAACACTTTTTCTTCGACGGTCGCCATTATTAAGCCTCCTGTTGAATGGTGTCGCCATTCTACCACGACAGGCAAATGTCATCCAGCCAACCGGATATGGGAACCTGGGCAGGCCGCCACAACAAGCCCTTACTTCCTTTCCCGAAACAGCATCGGCCCCACCAAATACAAATCATTCCGCCACACCGCCCATTCATGCGGCCCCGCGTCGATGTGCCAGATGTGCGTGACCTTCTTTTCCGTCAAGCTGTCATGAAACGCCTGGTTGCTTTTCATGAGCGTGTCTTTGTCGCCGCACGAGAGCCAGAAGAGCCGCAATTTTTTGTTGGCCTCGTCGGCACTGGGAATGGTGGGTTGCCCGCCGGCTGCTCCGAGGGCCGAGGAAAACGCACACAGCCAGGCGAACTTGTCGAGATGTTTGAGTCCGATGCGCAGCGTTTGGCCGCCGCCCATCGACAAGCCGCCCAGGGCCCGATTGTCGCGGTCGGTTTTGACGGCATAGTGCGACTCGACATACGGTATGACGTCCTTGAGCAGTTCATCCTCGAACAGCGAGGTGCTTTTCTTGGCGCCGGCCGGCGACGCATAACTATTTGGCATCACCACCACCATCGGCAGAATTTTCTGCTCATCGTAAAGGTTGTCCAGCACGTCGGCCCCGCGGCCTTTCTTGGCCGAGGTCCAGGTGCCCTCGTCATCGCCGGCCCCGTGCAACAAGTACAGCACCGGCAGCTTCACGTCCTTGGCGTACATGGGCGGCAAATAAACCGTCATCTTGCGTTTGCCGCCGACGGTCTTGGATTCATACTCGACCGCTTCGACTTTGCCCTTCTTGACGCCGTCGCGGCGGGTGTCAAAACCCTTGGGCGCCGCCGGAAACGGCTGTGCTTGCACCAACGTAGGCATGGTCAAAAGCAGGATTATCGTTGTTACGCAAAGTTTCATGATCGGTCGCCTTCATGAAGAGTGGAAAAACCCAAAAGCCCGCGAGTAAACATGCCAAGCAATTGTCAGCCAGCCAGCCGAATCCGCAGATCATGGCACGTAGCCATGTAGCTCTTTTCCAAATCCAGCTTCACGGCGACATCAACGCCGAGCCACAGCGGCAATTCCGCTAACTGCCGACCCAAGGTCAATGGCTCATGCCAGATTTGAATTTGGGAATCGTCGCCGGCCGCAGCCAGCGTCCGGTAGGCATTGGCGTAAAGCTGCGTCGGGGATTGCCACTCTGCGCTGGCATCAAGATCAAGAAGTTGCACCAATTCCGCGTGGAGATTCGCGCGCCGGCCGGTAACAACATCGACGACAACGACGCTTGCCCCTTCATTCAGATAACTGGCGCATTTCACGGCAAAGGCTTTGCGCGTAGCAGGCCGGTCTTTGTTTGCCGGGCTAATAAGTTCGATGGCGGCGGTCAATCGCCGTTCGCCGTCGTCATGAAACACCTGCACCTCGATGAGGTCGAGAACCGGAAACTCGACAGCAACGGTCATTGCCGCCGCCGGCGGCATCCACAACGCGCCGCTGTCCGCTGGCGCCCACTTGCCGTCGACAGCTTCCTCCTGCAGTGTGGCAACGTCGATTTCCACGGGACCGCCAAAATCGGATGTGGGCATAGCATAAAAGCTTGGCGGCAAAACGCCTTCATTAAGTTGTCTGGCAATGGTCGCGGCCCAGGCGTTATGAAAGCTACGCCAAGGATGAGAGGCGACCAGCGGCGGCACAAAGTGGTTGAGCAGCGGCATGCATTACTCCGATTACGTGCGGAATTTGTAGTTGTGCAAACTCATTGTAACCTTGCCGACGGGTTTTTACCATTGGCGAGCTTTGCCCCTTGGTTTGCCCAACCACTCCCGTTATCCTGTATACTATCGATGCAAGTCGCCACGCTCATGGCCCGATCGCGCCAAGGGAGCTATCCATG
>DASRAT010000890.1:0-5399 GCA_035638015.1 Gemmataceae bacterium
TGGGGGCTGACGCATTGACGCCGATCGACGGAAAGAACTGCGCGGCTTGCTACACGGAGTTGACGGCGCAGCTGTATCACAACGTGCTGATGCAGCAATTTGTGATGTGCCGCAGCTGCGGGAGGGTGGTTTATTTGAAAGCCGGGGCGTGACCTGCCATGTGCCTTTTGGCCATCTTCTTTCGTGCGGTGCCTGATTCTCCGCTGATCATCGGCGCGAATCGCGAGGAATTCTACGACCGGCCCGGCGAACCTCCGCAAATCTTGGATGGACCGATACCTGCAATAGGCGGCCGCGATCCCCTGGCGGGCGGAACCTGGCTGGGCGTTAACGCTAGCGGCGTCGTGATTGCCGTAACCAATCGGGCCGGTGAATTGCCCGCCAAGCCGCGCAGCCGCGGCTTGCTGGTTCGCGATTTGCTCGGCTGCCTTACCGCCAAAGACGCCGTCGAACTGGGTATCAAGGAACTGTCCGCCAAGCGTTATGCCGGTTGCAATTTGTTTTGTGGCGATGCGGAGCGAGCCGTCGTGCTGGAAGGGGCGGAATGGCTGCGCATCCGGCCGTTGCCGCCGGGTTTGCACGTGCTGGCCAACCGTGACACTAACGATGGCAGCGATCCGCGCGTGCTTTATGCTTCGGATTGGCTGGGGCAACGGGCTTATGAGGATGCCGCAGATTGCGTTGCAAGGTTGCAAAAGCTATGCGGGCAAACCAATGGCGAACATCCGCCGATTTGTCTGCGCGGCGACAAGCGGGGGACCGTATCGAGCACGGTGCTGGCCATCCGCGAGCCTTTGGAACGCAGCATTTTTCGCCATGCCCAGGGGCCGCCGGATCGCACGCCCTATGACGATTACTCGGCGCTGATTCAGGAGCTTCAAGCGCGGCCTTGCTAAGCCGCAAGCGGCAGACATGTATCCCCATCGCATTCGCTTGCGCGGCCCCTGGGCGTGCGAACCGATTTTCCGCTTTACGGCTGATGGCCAACGCGCGACCGACGATCTTCGCCCTGCCTATCGCTTCACTATGCCCGGCCGCTGCCAACAAGGTTTTCCCGGCGGCGTGCGTTTCACGCGGCGTTTTGGTTATCCGGGGCGGATCGACGAGACTGAGCGAGTTTGGCTGACATTGGCCGGTATGGATGGAATGGCAACGGTTAGTCTTAACAACACACCTCTTGGCGCCCTCGATGCCACCCAAGGCCCGGCAGAGTTTGACATCACCGCCCTGCTCCGCCCTCGCAATGAATTGCGCGTGGAGCTTGAATCACACGACGCGCCGGCGGGCTTATGGGGCGATGTCGCCCTGGAAGTTCGTGCCACTGCATTTCTGAGCGATGTGTGTTTTGAATGTCATGCAAACCAATTGACGGCTCGCGGGCTGGTGGTCGGCAGCGCGGCACGGCCTTTGGAGCTTTACCTTTTCGCCGGAAGCCGGTTTCTCACCTATGATCGCATCGAGCCTTCAGCTTCCGGCCAGCCGTTCGTCATCTCTGGTGAACTGGAAGGTTCGCCATCAACGCCGCTTCCCGTCCGCGTCGAACTGGTGGACACGGCGGTGATCTGGTACGTTGTAAGTGGATTCGTCTCGCCCGGGCAATCCAATCCGTCCAGTGTCTCGTCGTAGAGGTGAAGATTCCCCCATAAGAGAGCCCGTGGGGCAGGCTTTCCAGCCTGCCGCGGCAGGCTGGAAAGCCTGCCCCACGATGCGAAAGGAGAGAACGATGCCCCGTTCTCATTTAGTGCTGTTGGCAGGGGCAGTTTGCTTGTTGGCACCCAGCGGCGCCGACGCGGCTTGCTGCTATTTCTCCGCGCAAAACACCGACATTTTGCAGCCGGCTCAAAAGGTGTTCATCACCTGGGACCCGGAAAAGAAGCTGGAGAGCTTCACGGTGCAGCCCAAATTCGAAGGCAACGCGCTCGACTTCGGCATGGTTATTCCGACGCCGGCCCAACCGAAATTGGATGAGATGCCGAAGGAGTTTTTCAAACACCTGGCGGTATATTCGATCCTCAAGCGGCGCGAATCTCCGCAGTCGAAACTGCTGCGGTCGAAGTTGAGAGAGGAAGAATTGTCGTATAAGATGCGAGACCTGATGCAAGCACGCCAGGCAGACTCTGCGGAAAACGCCAAAGAAAAACAAACCGTCGTTGTCCTCGAAGCTGGCGTCGTCGGCTCGCTCGATTACAAGATCATCGAAGCCAGCCGGGCTGACGATCTCTTCAAATGGCTCAAGGACAACAAATACAGCTACTCCGGCGATGAAGCGACGCTGAATTTCTATGTGCAAAAGAAGTGGATCTTCACGGTCATGAAGATCGACACCATGCAGATGAAGAAGAACAAGGACAATTCCTACGCCGGCGAGGTGACGCCGACGCGGTTTCAGTTCACCAGTGACAAGCTGGTTTATCCGCTGAAAATCACGCAAATCTCGGTGAAAGACAAGACCGAGGCTTTGTTCTACGTGCAAGCTCCGCACAAGGTCGATCTGCAGGGCAACAATTCTTACCAGTACACCTGGGTGCCTATGCTACAGGCGGCCCAGGGTTGCACGCCGGGCGGCATTCCGGGCCGCGGCGAAGATTGGCTCAAGGCGATAACAACGCACATTCCCACGATTTTGGACCAGGCCAAGGCCCAGGGGTTCGTTTTTCAGCCTGGCATGCGGCCGTTGCCAAATCCCAAGGGCCGCATCCCCACGACGATGGAATGGGCTCGCAAGCTGACGATGGACGACATTGCCGTTCTGCAGGGCAAAAACCCTTACTCGGAAAAAGTGCCCGATGTGGATGAAGGCTTCACCGAGGCCGACCTCAAGGATCCGAAAAAAGCCGAGGCGATTTACAAGGTGATTCAAGCCCGGCTGGCCAAGGCTCAACAGGAACGGCCCATCGGCTACTCGGTCCGGCATGCGCCGGATGACGACATCAAGGGCTTGCAACAACTCGCCGGGCATTTGCACGCGGGTTTGTTCATCACGAAGTTCCGCAAGATCTTCATGCGCGATGAGATGAATGATGATTTGTTGTTGGTCGCGGCGCGGCTGGGGGATCAGGATGATTTTTCGGAGTATGAGGAGATATTGCCGACTTCGCCGCCGTGAGGTGTTACAATGTTAAGTTGCGGTCCGTAGTTTCCGCGCGGTCCTGCGGACCGCGGCTAAACGGACCTTTTTGACGGCATTGGTGTTGGATTCTTAGGCCTTGGCTGGCTCGGTCCAAAACGGGCTGAGCCGCCGGATCTTTTTGAGGATCAGTTCGCGTTCCCGAGCGTCCTTGGCGGCCTCGAGCTTGGCGCGGAGCTTGGGGATTTTCTCCTTGCGATGACGGCGGCGTTTAAGTTCCATTCTACGTTCACCCATGGTCCTGGACCTCTGTAATGGATCTGATAGCAAATATCCTTAGTGCAAATCATATGGGGAGCTAGCCATGAGTAAACAGCGTTTGCTCCAATTGATGCGGAAGATGCCCGGCCGCGGTCTCGCGGTGTGGGTCGGCGGGTTTGTCGTGGGCGTCGGTTTTGCCCTGTATATTGGCCACGGCATTGGGCTTTTCGCCCAGTTGTCCGAGCGGCCCGGGTGCTCCATTGACAATCCCATCGATATGCCGCGTGACTTGAGCGGTTTCTCGATCAAGAATCCGCGTGTGCGTGTTGTTCACACCACTGATCCGAGCCTGGAAGGTGGCTCGATGTACATGCAGCAGGTTGACCCCTGGTTGGGATATATGTGGGGCAAAAGCTTGACCCAGCGCAATTTCCGCGAGCGCGATGGCGTTTACGGCGACCACGGCAAGATTGACGGTTTGCTTTTGGCCGATGGCGCCACCAAGATGATGGACCGCAGCCATACCAACTCGTGTGCGGCTTGTCACAACAATCCTTACCGCGACGCTGGGGCTGGCATGACCATTGCAAAGAACGGGGGGCAGGGACGCAATACGCCGCACCTTTACGGCGGCGGCCTGGTCGAGATGATTGGCCTGCAAATGCGATTGCAAGCCCTGGCCATTGCCGACACCAATCGCGATGGTTGGATCAGCTTCGCCGAGATGAAGGGCAAACGCTGCGTCATTCGCAATATGCCCACTGGTATTCCCGGTGAAAGCGTGGAGATCGATTTCGGCAGTTTTGACGATGAAAACGGCACTGGATATCCCAACCTCAACTCGATTTTCTATCCGATTTTTGTGGACAAGAACGGCGAGCGCATTGCCACGGCCAAGAGCCTCAAATCGCCGGAAGTCGCGGGCTACACGTTTGAAGTGCAGGCGTTCGGCTTCGGCCATTTGTATCTGCCGTTTCGGCCGCCGGTTTCGACCACGCTGCGATCCTTTACCATCACGCCGTTTGACATTCACTCCGGTTTGCAGGCGCACGATCCGACGACCTACACCAATCCCCGCAAAGATGCGCTGGCCCTGGTGTCGAACGCGGGCGCTCAGCAATTTGTTACCGCGGCCGGCAAGGATCGCGGCGGCGTGCGGGCGCCGACAAAAACCGGTTTGCCCGGCATCAGTCTCGATGACCCCGACCGCGACGGTTATTGCGAGGAGATCAGCGAAGGCGACCTTGACGTGGCGGAATGGTATCTGCTCAATCACCCGGCGCCTGCCCGCGGCAAGCTGACCAAGGATGCGGTCGGTGGCGAGAAGGTGTTTCACAAAGCCGGTTGCACCAGCTGTCACACACCCGACTGGCACCTGTTTGGCCACAACCCTGCCGCTCAGGATTACACGCAGCGCTTTGACGGCGACAGGCGATTCTTCGAGTTGCACGTGGGATACAACGAGGCCTACAGCCGCATGGAAGGCAAGCTGGTTAACTTAAGCCACAAGGTTGGCAACCGCACCGTGCCCAATCGCAAGGCTTACACGATTCGCGGGATTTACAGCGACTTCAAGTATCACGACATGGGGCCTGATTTCTATCAGCTGCAATTTGACGGGAGCATCATCAAAATGTGGAAAACCGCTCCGCTTTGGGGCGTCGGCACGACTGCACCCTACGCTCACGACGGCGCCAGCCTCGATCTTGATTCGGTCATTCGCCGGCACGGCGGCGAAGGCACCGCTTCCAAAGAGGCCTATGTGAAATTGACCGAAAAGGAACAGCGACAGTTGATCGCGTTCCTCAACAGCCTGGTGCTATATCAAACCGACACTCTGCCCTGCGACATTAACGGTGACGGTAAGATTGACGAGCATTTCATGGTTGCCGGAATGAACACGGGGATCGAGCGTTTCAATCCCGAGTGGCTCTTCAAGATCCCGGCCAAGATTGAAGGGCCGGTTAAAAATGTGAAGAATGAACCGATTACGTCGTATGCCATCATCAATCTGCGTGCGGCCTATGGGCTGGATTTGCCGTATTTGCGCGACACCGACGGCGACGGTTTT
>DASRAT010000891.1:0-2781 GCA_035638015.1 Gemmataceae bacterium
CGAATTGCAGATTTGTGCTGGCTGGACAGGGACTTGAGGTTCGATCGACAGGGCGTGTGTTTTCGACCCCCAAATCGCAATCCAAAATCCACAATTCCGTGGCCCAGTCCCTTGGGAAAGGAATGAAATCCCGGGGTAAGACTCGTCCAGGGAGAACTGGCGACCTTCCCACTCGATCGGCTTTCGCAGGCTCGCTGTGCTTGCCCCGCCTCTTTCCTGCTCGGTGGTTCCTTTCCTCAATTTTACCGGGGCCGGTCCAATCCGTCAATTTGTGCCAGGCGCCCATTTGGCGCCTTTTTTCATTTCGTCCCTGAGAGAACGTGCGGCCGGGGGCAAAATTGCGCCCCACCGCACCACTGCACGAATCCTAAGCGCGTGCCTGCGGCGCTGTGTCGCTAACAGCAGCATACGCAGTGATGCCAGGGTGTTGTCAAGCCGAGTTTGCCGGCCCGGATTGGTCTGGACCGCCAAAACGGTTCCTGTTAAAGCGGCCGCTCGCCAAACCGTCATCGGTCTGGCTGGCAACTGTCCGCAAAACGGAGGGAAGATCATGTTCGGCCTCAAAAACCTGTTTGCCATTGTGGGCCTGGCCGTGGTGGCGTTCGTCGCGGCCGGCTGGTATCTGGGCTGGTACAAAATCGCCCAGCAAAACAACGAGATTCACATTGACGCCAATCCGGCCAAGGTCAAAAGCGACCTTCAAAAAGGCGTGGTGGCCGTGGAGAATGTAATCGAACAAAACAAGGGCGCATACACGCCCGGGCAGCCCGTGGCGCCGCCCGTGCAGACGGGGCCGTCTTCATTGCCCTCGTTGCCTTCGCTGCCGCCCATGCCGCAACCGCCGCCCGGCATTGAATTGCCGCCCATGCCAACGTTGCCGCAATCGTCCAATTCGACACCGCCCGGGCCTTCGCTGCCGTTGCCGCCCATGCCGCTTCCTGTGGAATCTTGGAAATCGAATGGGGGCTAAAGCTCCTGGCTTGAAATCTAGGTGTCCAGGCCCACGGTTTACGAACCGTGGGCTTTTTTCGTCCCAACATTGTGGAGGTTGGCGATGAGGCGCAATACCTTCCCCGTGGTGGCCGCGGCGGGATTGATTTGGATGACCATTGGCTTGACCTATGTTTTCATGGACGCACGTTACCAGTCCGGCAAGACGGCTGCCAACCCACAACCGGGTGTTGCCGCTGGGACAGCGCCACGAAACGGCAGCAACTGGAGAAATCTGGTTCAGGGGGCCAAAACCGCGGTATCCAGATTCGTTAAACCCCGCCCCACGCCTACGGCAACCCCGACAAATGCTGAAACCGATCTGGATGAAAAATGAAGCGTTTCCGCCCGCATGATGCGGCACTCCGCGCTGCTTGCTTGCCCGCTCCGTAGAATGAATGCGTGTCTTTCCGCAGCCGGAGCGTCGTTCCCATGCCGATCATCGAGGTCCAGGGTCTGTCGAAAACCTACCGCGTCTTCCAGAAAAAGGAAGGGTTTCTCGGCGCGGTGCGCGGTTTGTTCCGACGCCAATACAAGGAAGTACACGCGGTCGAGGCTGTCGATTTTCAAATCGAAGCGGGCGAGATGGTGGCCTTTCTTGGCCCCAATGGTGCCGGCAAAACTACGACCCTCAAAATGCTCTCCGGTTTGATCTATCCGTCCAGCGGCACGGCTCGTGTTCTCGATTTCGTTCCCTGGCAGCGGCTCGACGCCTTTCGTCGCCAGTTCTCGCTGGTCATGGGCCAAAAAAACCAGCTGTGGTGGGACCTTCCGGCAGCCGATAGCTTCGCTTTGCACCGTGAGATCTATTCGCTTACTCCCGAGCAATTCACGCGCACTCTTGGCGAGCTTACCGATTTGTTCGAAGTCAAGGAATTGACTCGACAGCCTGTGCGTGAACTGTCGCTGGGCGAGCGCATGAAGATGGAGCTCATCGCCGCACTGCTGCATCAACCCAAACTGCTGCTCCTCGACGAGCCGACAATTGGGTTGGATGTGGTCGCCCAGGTGAAAATCCAGCAGTGCTTGAAGGAATACAACGCCACCCGCGGCGTGACCATGTTGCTCACCAGCCATTACATGCGTGATGTCGAAGCGCTTTGCAAGCGCGTGCTGGTCATCGCCCATGGCAAACTGATTCACGACGGGCCATTGGCCGGCATTGTCGAGCAATTTGGCAGTGCCAAGCTCGTCAAGCTGCAGTTTGACGGCGACGCTCCCGGCGATCTCGCTCGCTTTGGCGAAGTGACCCGAATCGAAGGTCCGCTTGCCGATTTGAAGGTGGACCGCGTTCAGGTGCCCGAGGTGTTGGCTGCTATTCTCGATCAATACACGGTGGTGGACATGAGCGTACAAGATCCGCCGCTGGATCAGATGATTGCTCGTGTCTTCGAGGAGGGCCGCGCCAAGCATGAAGCCAGCGTTTGACAGTGCACTGGTTCAACCGGGCATTCCCTCGGGGTCGCGGTTATTCGTGGCCGTGAGGAAATACAGCAAGATTCTGCGCGCATCGCTGGTGGAGCGGCTCGCTTACCGCGCCGACTTCTTGCTCGGCACACTGCTGCGATTTCTGCCGATGTTGACTACGATCCTGCTCTGGCAAGCCATCTACGCTGGGGCCGGCGATGACTCCGCACTGGCCGACAAATATACGCTCAGTCAGATGATTTCTTACCTCTTGTTGGTGCACATTAGCCGGATGTTCTCAAGCATGCCAGGGTTAGCCCACGGCATTGCCCGCGACATTCGTGACGGCAATCTCAAGAAATACTTGCTTCAGCCGATTGAGAT
>DASRAT010000892.1:0-3138 GCA_035638015.1 Gemmataceae bacterium
AATCCGGCTTGCACAAAACGAAACCGCCGCGCGGGCCGCGCAGTGTCTTGTGTGTCGTCGAAGTGACGAAATCGGCGAACAACACGGGGTTCGCATGTTGCTCGGCGGCGACCAGGCCGGCGATGTGAGCCATGTCCACCATGAAGAGAGCGCCAACTTCCTTGGCAATCTCCGTGAATTTGGCGAAGTCAATCTCGCGCGGATAAGCGCTGGCCCCGGCGACAATCAGTTTCGGTTTGTGTTCGCGGGCCAGCTTGGCAACCTGGTCGAAATCGATGCGTTCATCGTCCTTGCGAACACCGTAACCGACGATCTTGTAGAGCTTGCCCGAGAAGTTGAGGTGCATGCCGTGGGTGAGATGGCCGCCGTGGGCGAGGTCCATCGCCAGCAGCGTGTCGCCGGGTTGCATGCAGGTGAAATAAACGGCCATGTTAGCCTGGGCGCCGGAGTGCGGTTGCACATTTGCTTTTTCGGCGCCGAACAGCTTGCAGACACGCTCGATGGCGATGCGCTCAACGCTGTCCACAAACTCGCAGCCGCCGTAATAACGCTTGCCCGGCAGGCCCTCGGCATATTTGTTGGTGAGCACGCTGCCCTGGGCCGCCATCACGGCGGGGCTGGTGTAGTTTTCGGAAGCGATCATTTCGAGGCCGTCTTGCTGGCGGCGGCGCTCTTCGTGGATGGATTGCCAAATGGCGGGGTCGGCGGTTTTGAGGATGTCCATCAGTTGTGACCTTACGGTTCGCAGGATTCTGATTAGGTGTCAGGTGCTATTGTCGGACAAAATGGGGCGACGGTGAAGGCAAGTTTGACGATGTCCCAGCTTACGCACCTCGGCGCGCCTCAGACGGCAACACCAAGATTCCGCAAGTCTGTTCGCAATTCATCAAAGCGGGTGTAAACGATCCCGCGCAGCCCGCAAGCGTTTGCCGCCTCGATGTTGACCGGCATATCGTCCACGAACACGCAGCGCTCGGCCGGGCAACCGGCAACGCTGATCAACTTCTCGTAAAACGCGCGCTCCGGTTTGCAGACGCCGATTTCATGCGACATGATCAAGGTGTCGAAATGCTTGAGCGTGTCGGCGAACATGGCCCGGTAATGCGGTGCGTGAATGGCATTGGTGTTGCTGCCGAGTACGAGGCGGTAGCGCTTTTTGAGATGCGGAATCAAGGCACATAATTCGTCGTTGGGCCAGAAAATGTCCGCGACGGCGGCGGTGATCTGCTCCTCGCTGCAGCGCAAACGGCACAGAGAACGCAATTGCCGTACAAACTCCGCGGCGCTGATGCGGCCGGATTCGAACTGGTATTCCAGATCGGTGCCGAAGATCTGTGCGAACATTTGTTGTTCGGACAGCGGCGTGTGCGGGGCCAGCTTGGCGAGCGCCCGGCCGTGGTCGAAGTAGCCGATGACTTTGCCGAAGTCGAAAGCAATGGTCTCGATCATGCTTACTTTCCCATCCCTGGTAGTTGAAAAAGATAGGCCTTGTTGAAATCTTGAGCGGCTTTGCCGCGGGCGCCAGCGCCGACGACGGCCTGGCGGTTGTTGGGCATCAGCGCCAGCGAGAAGAACCCGCCAAGGGTTGATTCCTCTCCGTGGAGCATTTTACCACTGTCGGCGTCCCAAATTGCAAGATAGCCCTTGTTGCCGGGGGCCACGCCGGCGCTGATTAGGTGTTTGCCATCGCTTGTGTAGCGAATCCCGTAAATCGCTCCGGGATGCGAGCGCTCGAAGCCGGCCGGTTGTTTGAGCTGGGGATTGTGCAAATCGCGAAACTTGCCGTTGTCGAGGTTCCAAATTTTGATGAGGCACTCCTGACCCGCGGAGGCGGTGGCAAGGTGTTTTCCATCTGGGCTGAAGGCAAGGCTGTAGACAGTATCCCGATGCCCGGGGTTCTCGGCATAGAAGAAGCGCGAGTAACGAAATTGGCGGACGAGCTTGCCGTTGTTGGTGTCCCAAATCTTGACAGCGCCGTCGAACCCGGCACTGGCGACCTGCTCCAGCTTGGGATGAAAGGCGACGGCGTAGATCATTAATTGGTTTTGCTTGGGATTGGAGATCATCTCCTTGAGCAGTGCGCCTTTGGTGGCGTCGAAGATCCGGACGCGGCCGTCACCGGCCCCGGTGACAAGCTTGCTGCCGCTGGGATGATAGGCGACGCAGGCCACGCCTTGCGGATGCGGGTGCTGGCGAATCATGTTGCCGGTGTTGACATCCCACAGCTTGAGGGTGTTGTCTTCGCTGCCGGAGGCTATGGCTCGGCCATCGGGACTAAAGGCCAGGCATAGCACTTGTCGTTGGTGGCCTTGCTTGTCGCCGATCTTACGGACTTCCTTGCCGGTGGCGGCGTCGAAAAGCTTCAGGGATTTGTCCAGGCTGCCGGTGGCGATCAGCTTGCCATCCGGGCTGGCGGCGACGGCGTAGACGGCGTCGGTGTGGCCGGGGAAGGTGATGAGAGGTTTGAGGGTGGGTTGCTGGGCGGGGAGCAACGCGAGGAGAGGCGTCAGGGCGATGAATAGATTGATTCGCGTCATTCCATCAGCTCCTCAACATCGCTGGTATCAACGAGTAGGCAATAGTCCTTGGGCTCGAAGTCGCCGTTCCACCGCCGTCGGCAGAGTGTTTTTTCGCGACTCTTCGATGAGCTGCTGTTCTTTTTCGATTTCGCCGTCGACCTCGGGCTGGTGCGCGAAATAGTACGCCATCGCGGAATGTACTTCCGCGAGTTTCAGGTGGGGATAATGGATACAGATTTCATTTGCGGGCCAACCGTGATTGATATAGTCGATCACGATCTGCGCGACCCGAATGCGCGGTAATCGGGCAAGGTGAGCAGGGCCGCCTTCTGCTTTTTCGATGTGCGGGTAGCTTACTTCAACGGACATGGTCGCTGCCTCGAGTTTGAATGAGCTTGTTTATATTATCATAACCTCAAGGCGGAGGGCGCCGGGTTAAGTTAAGTCGCTTCATGCCCACGCAAGGCCGTGGGCATGCCACCCAACGCCGTCAACTACGCAGCCGCTCTTTTTTCCTCAAGTCTTTTAGCAGCCCGTCTTTGCTTTGGATTAGCCGATTGGATTTTCGGCTCGCCTGGTGGTTGCTCTTTTTTCTTGTGCGGCCAGTCGCGGGCTTGCT
>DASRAT010000893.1:0-3726 GCA_035638015.1 Gemmataceae bacterium
GGCCACCGCGGAAACGGCGGTCATGGCGAATCCTCCGACGGCCGGTTTCACGATGAGTGCCATTCCCGACGTTGGATTGCCTGTCGCATCCGCCGACGACATTTCCGGCTCCATCGCCAGTTTGTCGAAGATGGAGTTAAGCCCGAAAAACAAGGCCGCGCCGGCGGCCAAGAAGATGGCGGTTTTTTGTTTGCCCCAGTCGGGATGCGAAGGCCGATACACCAGGGCCACACTTCCGATGACCACCAATATCACGGCCAAAACACCACCCAGCGACAGTTTGTCGTTCTTCAATAGCGGCGTCAGCGCCAGGACGCAGAGCGGCGAAAACGAGAAAATGATGTTCACCAGCGAGATGTCGCCGTGCGTGAACGAATACATCTTCATGCCTTCGGCGAAAACGTCGGTCAGGGCTCGAAACAGCACGAGCACCCAAAACGCGGCCGAAAAAGTGAAAATGTCATAGCCCATGAACCAAAGGAACGCGAGCACGATGAGGTAAAACGGCAGCGCGAAGCCGAAGGAGGCGAAAGTCGAAGCGGTGCCGTCGATGCGGACCGCCAGTTTTTTGCTGAGGATGTCCTTGGACGTGGAAAAGATCGTGCTGAGAAAGATGGCGAAGATTCCCATGCGGGGATTGTATGAATGAAGGCGGTTGCGGCTTGGCGCGGGCCGAGCAACATTGCTTGCACGCCAACTTCTGCCAGAGCCGATGTAGCGCTTTTTCTCTGGCTCCGGGCTGTCGGCAACGAGTCTTGACCACTTCAAGGCGCCATCAGCGTGGCGACGATCTTGCCGGAACTTGCGTCGAATAAATCGAGAGTGGGCGCAATTGAGACATTGTTGAGGCTTATTCCGCGAAGCAGCTGTCCGCCGCCTGCGGCTAAGAGCCTGGAGTCCGGCGAAAATGCAGTTGTTGCAATTCTTTTTTCGTACATGTCTTTGGGAACCGGCCAAGACCAATCCAACTTTTGCATGGGCTTTTCATTGGGATCCGATGCGAGCTTTTTCAGATCAGGCAAGGAATAGAACGACCGCTTTGGATCCTCGCGGTTGTCAACAACCAGTGACTTGCGGTCCAGGCTAAAACTAATGGAAACATCGGCTGGGAAGGTTTTCAGACGGACAGCTTTGGCTTCATTTAGGTCGATCTCGTCTAATGACGGATCGTTGTTGATCATTAGCACTTTGCTTCCTTCGACACTCCATATGGCGGAATGCGTCGTTGTGGCTCGGAATTTAGGATCGGGAACACCTAGGAAGGAAACTTCCACAGCTTTGACATCTAAATCCCACATTTTGATTTCAGCACCATCATACCCTCCACTGCCAACACCAACTAAATACCGATTATCTTCGGTAATTAGCAACTGTCCGACATGTTGCATAGTCATGGCCAACGTGAAGAGTTTTTCTAACTTTTGCACGTCCCAGATATCAATGGCTCCGCCATAGCACCCGAATGCAATCCGCCTGCTACTCGGAAAAAACAGAGCAGTTCGCAAGCCTTTGACTCGTCCAGACCAAAGTTGTTGACGTTTATCGACATCCCAAATGTAAACATTTTCATCATTAGGCGGCCCATCAAATGCCAGCAAGAGCTTCCCGTCAGGCGAGAACGCGACATGCCTGATCGTCAAGTCCTTTGGCGGTGGCGGCTTGCCCTTCCCTATGTATTCATCAGACTTCGTGCTCCCGGTTTCGGCAGCAAGTTTGCCTGTCGACGCCGTTTGCCTGTCGCTAGCACTGGGATGGCCATTGAGGCAGCCCCCACCGGTGAAGGGTAGCACGACGGCTGCAACAACAAAAGCCATGCGCATGCTGTTCATGATTGAAGCATCTCCGCAACCGGACTAGGAACGGCGAAATTTCCTACGCAGGGATTGTATCAACGACGACGCTCGCGGTCTGTCCGCGCAAGCGAAGAGGCAGCTTGCTTAAGGTCACAAATTGTGACCTTAAACAAGCCGCACAGCGCATTTCAAAATAGCTTCCATGCCAAACAGGCCGTATACTCACGGCGTGGTCTTCGATTATGCTCGGAGCGAGTTTCCCATGATTCGGCAGCTTTGGCAGCGTTACCAGCGCGAGTGCTCGGTGGCGCTGACTTATCTCATACTTTTGCTGATCCTCGCCATTGCGACGCCGTCCTTTTATGAAGGCAATGAATTTCGGGCCATTCTGGTCAGCAGCGCCCCGATCCTGGTGGCTGCGGTCGGCATGACGCTGGTGATACTGGCACGGCAAATCGACATATCCATCGGTTCTCAATTCTCGGTGTGCGCGGTGACGGCTGGGTTATTGGCCCGGGCCGGCGTGCCGATGCCGTTAGTGGCGCTAGGGACGCTGTTGACCGGGGCCGCGCTTGGCGCATTGAACGGAGCGTTGGTGGCCGGGTTGGAACTTCCGTCGATTGTGGTTACGTTGGCTACATTGGTTATTCTTCGCCAGGGGCTGCGCTGGGGGCGTGAAGGTGAGTTGGTGCGAGATCTGCCTGCTGATTTTCAGTGGTTCGGACTGGGCCAGGGTGCGGGCCAATGGTTGGTTGTCGTTTTGGCCCTGGTGATCTTTATCGCCTTTGCATGGGGACTGCGGCATCTGGCGGCGGGACGGGCGATTTATGCCACGGGTTCCGATCCGCAAGCCGCGTGGCTTACGGGCATTCGGCCGCGGCGTGTTGTGTTCTCGGTTTTCCTTGTCATGGGTGCTTTGACGGGATTGGCGGCCTTGCTGAGCGCTGTGCGCTTCCCGCAGGTCGATCCCAAAAACGGCGAGGGCCTGGAATTGCAGGTGATCGCCGCGGTGGTGGTTGGCGGCGTGGCGGTGTCGGGCGGGCGCGGCACCTTGGTCGGGCCGCTGCTCGGCGTGGCCTTGCTGGGAACCATCAGGTCGGCCCTCGTTTTTCTTGACGCGGAACTGAAATGGGGCGTTGGGCCGCATTGGGAAAAGGCGATCCAGGGTGGCATTATCCTGGTCGCGGTTGCATCGGACGCTTTGCAATGGAGGAGAAAGAGGGATGTCGTCGTCAGTGTCGCCAGCCGTTGAGCCGATTGCCTGGCCGCGGATCGAATTCACGCGTGAGCGGGCTTTGGTGCTGTTGCTGGTGATTGAAATCGCACTGTTCAGCATGGTTAGCCCCGGCTTTTTCTCGGCAGCCGGCGGTTATCTCATCGTGCGCTTGAGCGCCGAAGTCGGTCTATTGGCTTTGGCACTGACGCTGGTGATCGTCGCGGGCGGCATTGATCTGTCGGTCGGCTCGATGATGGGGCTGTCGGCCGTGTTGCTTGGGCTGTTGTGGCGCGCACCCGAGGATGACAAGATCGGCCTGGGTTTGCCTATCGAACTCGCTGTCCTGTTGACACTGCTGGCAGGTGCTGCGGCGGGCGGCTTGAACGCGTTTTTGATTGCGCGGTTGCGTTTGCCGCCGTTGATTGTCACGCTCGGGACCTTTTCGCTGTTTCGCGGGCTTGCGGAAGGATTGACGCGCGGGGCTGACAATTTCACAGGTTTTCCGGAGCGATTTTTATTTCTCGGCCAGGGCGAGTTTTTGAACGGCATGCCTCCGCAGTTGCCGATGTTGCTTTTCGCGGTGGTCGCATTCTGGTTGGTGTTGCACCGCACCACGATTGGACGCGGACTTTACGCCATTGGTCTTTCGCCGGAAGGCGCTCGCTATGCCGGCATTCCAGTAGGCCGAAGGGTGGGACTGGTTTACATCCTGTCCGG
>DASRAT010000894.1:0-6018 GCA_035638015.1 Gemmataceae bacterium
CTTGCAGGCCTTGACCAATCTTTTGACCCATTTGCTCCAGGCGTTCGTAGGGCGGATTTTGTTTGAGTTCCTGCAACGTCGCCAGTCCCGCGGCCATGGCCAGCGGATTGCCGGACAAGGTACCCGCTTGAAACACCGGCCCGGCCGGCATCACCTTGGACATGATGTCGGCCCGGCCGCCATACGCACCAACGGGTAGTCCACCGCCGACAATCTTGCCCAACACCGTCAAATCGGGAGATTGTTTGAACAATTCTTGTGCGCCGCCATATGCCAGGCGGAAGCCAGTCATCACCTCATCGAAGATCAGCAAGGCCCCGTAATGCAAGGTTAGCCGTCGCAGTTCCGAAAGAAACTCGGCACTCGGCACGACCAGGCCCATGTTGCCGACGACCGGCTCCAAAATCACACCGGCGATTTTGTGGCCATGCGCTTGAAACGCTTCGGCCAGCGCCGACACGTCGTTGTAACGCAATACCAGCGTGTCTGCCGTGCAACCCTTGGGCACGCCGGGACTCGTCGGCACACCCAGCGTGGTCGCACTGGAACCGGCGGAGACCAGCAAACTGTCCACGTGGCCGTGATAGCAGCCCGCGAACTTGACGATGACATCACGGCCCGTGAAGCCGCGGGCAAGGCGAATGGCGCTCATCGCCGCCTCGGTGCCGCTCGACACCATGCGGACCATTTCAATCGACGGCACCGCTTCGACGATCAACTCAGCGAGCTGCGTTTCAATTTCGGTGGGAGCCCCGAAAGTTGCGCCGTTGTGCAAGGCCGCTTCGACGGCTGCCGTGACACGCGGGTGGCAATGGCCCAGGATCAATGGCCCCCACGAGCCGACGTAATCGAGATAGCGATTGCCGTCGATGTCAATGAGATAGGCGCCTTCCCCCTTGGCGATGAAGATCGGCTGACCGCCGACGCCGCCGAAGGCGCGGGCGGGACTGTTGACGCCGCCAGGGATCAAATCGCAGGCGCGGGTGAAGGCTTGTTGGCTGAGGGTGCGGTTCATGGATGCTTCATGTGTTCCAAGATTCGGAGCCGCTTTGGCGGAATGCGTTGACACTCTAACGAGCGGCGGGGTTTATCCCCGCCGGGGCAAGCCCGGCGGCTCGTCAAGCCTCATTATTATAGGCACATCTATGACCGTTTGGCCAACCGTTTGAGCGCCGCCTGAGCCGCCTCAGATGCTCGCGGCTGAACAGCGTTCTTGGCAATCGTCTCCAACAGTTGCAGCGACTGGGGCGTGCCCATCTGCTCCAGCGCTTCAATGGCCCGAAATTTGTGCACCAACTCATTGCCGCGTTTTTCAATGAACTGGTGCAACCGCTGGCGAACTTCCAGCGTCAGATTGCCGGTCATGATTTTGTGAACCGCCGGCTCCGCCGCCTCGCCCAATTTCTCCAGGGCGGCGGCTGCTTTTTGCCGGACCGCGAATTGCTCGCTGTCCATGTCGGCGACGAGCTTGGCGATTTGTTGAGCGTCTGCCGGCGCGACGGGCTTCAAATGCTCTTGCAAGAAAGGCAGGCTCTGCTTTGGCGAGAGCGCAAGGGCCCACAAGGCCGGCTCGGCTTTGACCGCATCGCTGGCAAGGTCGGACCAAAGTCTGTCAAGCTCTTTCGCATCGAGATTGGCAGCTTTGGCGCCGCCGGTCATGTCCCATAGCAAAATGCTGGAGTCGCCGCCGCTGGAGGCCAGCACGCGACCATTGGGGGAGAAAGCCAATGGCATTTCGCGGATCCAAAGTGGAATGTCAATCTGACGCAGGGCTTGGCCAGACAGCACGTCCCAGGTTTGAATGGGCGTGGTGAAGTCCATGGGGCTGAATCGGGTGGTCTTCCTACCGGCTGCCGCCAAGACGCGGCCGCTTGGGGAAAAGGCCAGAGAGCTAATGATGGAAGTCAAGCCTTTGAGGTGGGCAATCTTCGCGCCCGACGCAACGGACCAGACCTCGATGTCCTCGGTGCCCGCAATTGCCAATAGGTTGCCGTCGCTGGAGAAGGCGAGGGCCGCGGAACGGGCGGTCCAGCGCCTAACTTCTTTGGCCCCGGCAATGTCCCACACATGGATTGTGCCGCCTTTGCCGCTATACGCCAGCAGTTTGCCATGCGGGGAGAATGCCAGGAATCCAGCGCCGCCTTGGAGATGCTGGATCTCCTTGCCTTTGGCCACGTCCCAAAGCCGCAAGCCGTCCGCGCCGGCCGATGCCAGCAGCTTGCCGTCCGGAGCAAACTTGATGGACCGCGCCGGCTCCTTGTGGCCGGTCAAGGTCCAAACTTCCTTGCTCTGAGCGGTATCCCACAAGTGTATGATCCGTTCCGGCTCTATTTTATCGTCCAATCCTTCCCACCGCACCAAAGCCAGAGACTTGCCGTCGGCCGACAAATCCGCAGCGGCCAACTGCCAATGCGCCGGCGGTTGCGGCCGCGGCTCGTTATGCAAAATGCGGCGTAACTGGCTGCTCGCCACGTCCCACTCCAAAACTTTCTGGTCGCCGCCGCGTGACAAGATTGTTTTGCCGTCGGCCGTGAAATGCAATTGCTCGACAAAATATGTGTGGCCGGACAAAGGCTCGATTTCTTTTCCGGAAGGAACGTGCCAGCGGCGGATGCCCTCGGAAGTGGCCCCATACAGCACGTCGTTGCCGGGAGAGAATACCAATCCGCTAATGTGCAGCAAAGCACCTTGCCAGCGGCGCACCTCCTTGCCCGTCTGCGGATCCCAGAGGCGGACGGTTCCGCCAGAACCGCCCGACGCCAGGAGTTTACCATCCGGCGAAAATATGGCCGCGTAAAGATCTTGATCGTCCTTCAAAGTGTGCAGAAGTTTGCCTGTTGCAAGTTCCCAAAGCTGGATTTGGCCCTCATAGGATGCTGATGCCAAGACCTTGCCGCTGGGCGCAAAACTCAACGCTACGACACTTTCTCCAGAGCCCGCGAACCGGCGGATTTCCTTGTCAACCAACGCACTCCAGAGTCGAATTGTGCCGTCGGCGTTGGCCACTGCAAGAAGCGTCCCGTCAGGCGAAAAGCTGACAGGCGGCCACAATGCGGCGATTTTTTCAATTGGTTTTCCGCCCTTTGACTCCAACCGCCTGATTTGCTTGCCAGTGGCAACATCCACCAGACTTACTCTTGAGCCGCCTCCCACGTTTTCCGATATAGCGACCGTTTTTCCATCCGGCGCAAATGCAAAGGCGCAAACATCAGGACCATCGAGCTGCCGTATTACCTTCCCGGTGGCAACTTCAATCACCCTCGGACTGATCCCGTTCGTGACCAACAAGGCACCGTCGGAAGACATTGCCAACGCAAACACAAAAGGTGTGTTCGCGAGCCTGTGCAGCGGCTTGCCCGTGGCAGCGTCCCAGATGCACACGCCAGCCGACATTCCTCCCCCCGAGGCCAGGATTTTGCCGTCGGGCGAAATGACGAGGCCGGATGCATGGCCGGGATGCCGGAATCGCATGGATCCCAACCTGGCAATTGCCCCCTCTGGCAGCGGGTCACCATACAGGTCCACGGCGAACGACTTGAGCTTTTTCTCCATGCCCTGCTTGCCCGGCTCAGTTTGCGTCGAACGGAAGACAGATTGCTCCGCGGGCGCCGCGATGCCCCCGCCAAAGGTGGTCATAGCAAAACCAAGCGCTAACAGCGTCAAACCGGCGAGCTTATTCTGCAACCCGAAAGGGAGGTGCAACATTTGGGTGGGTCTCCATGCGTGAGGAGAGCCCATTGTATCGCTGTGGTTATGAGAGCGAAATGAGTTCAACGAGATATAATTCAACAACCCGCAGGGCGCATTAATTTTTGCGCCCATCCATCTGTCCCAACGCTTCGCCAATGCGCACAAACGCTCTCTGCAGGTCGTCCAGGTTTTCCAGCAAGGGTGTGAGGTCGCTGCCCAGCCGCGTATTGTGCCGGGCCACTCTTGTCAGGGCCATTTGGTAGGCCAATGTGTCCTTGGTCGGAATGTAGTCGTCAATGACGCTCGCTGCCACGGGGCCGCTGCTGCTTTCGATATGCGCCGCGAGCAGTTCCAATTGGGCCAAGGCCTTGGCGTCTTTATCATCCTTATCCGACATGGCGCCGACAACCTGTTTCTTGGCGTCCTCCGCCAGGCCGCCGCGAGCACAAACGCGGGTGAGCTGAATCATGAGCCAGGGCGGCGGCGTCCTGCCATCGCGCTTGTGCATTTCCACAAAGGCGTCCAGCGCATCCTTGGCGCTGGCCTTGGCTTGGTCCGTTTTCTTCTCGGAATTGGCGATGGCGGCCACGGCTAAACTCGCTTCCAGGCGATCCATCGCAGGGCCTTTTTGGTTGGCGAGCAGGCGAGCGCCTTCAAAATCGCCAAGCCTTGCCTTGCCTTCGGCGTAGCCGCTGCGGGCGACCGGGTCGATTTCCTCTTCTTTGCCCTCGCTTTTGGCTTTGTCGTCGGCTTTAGGCGTCGACCGAATTTTGGACGCTCCGGCTTTGTCCCCGATGGCGAACTGAATCGCCAGAAGCTGAGCGTCCAGCGGCGAGCGCACCGCCGGCGGTGGTGGCGGCGTTGGTTGTTTCTTTTCTTCCGCCGGATCATCACCCTTGACTTCCGGCACCGGCGGCACCACCTTGGGCGGCGTCGCAAAAAGATTGGCCAACCACACTGCTGTTTCACCCTGCTTGTTGGCGATCAGCTTCGTGGCAGCCTCGCGTAGAGCGGTCTGCTTGGCTTCCGGGGTACTCATGAGAGTGAGCGTTTGCCGTAAACTGTTTTTCACGTCGCCCCAATCCAGGCGGGCATCTTTCTCGACATCCTTGCCGTCGCCGCCCAGCTCGATCAATGCCAAAGCCAAATCGAGCAGCGCGGTGTCGCGCTCGGCGTCGGGCTTCATGTTGTCGTCGCCGGGAGGTATCTTGGCTCGCGCCTTGTTGAATTGCATCTGTGCGGACTTCGCATCCTTGCGGGCGGTGTAAAACTCGCCGGCGCCGATGAGAATCTCCGCGGCCGCCGGGCGTCTCATATTCGTATTCGATTCGACTTGGGCCAGGGCCTCGTTGAGCGGTTCCAAACCCTTTTTGCCGCCCGTGAAAGTCAGGATGCCAAAGGTGCCGCCTGCCAGGATGCTCAAAATCACCACGCCCACCACGCCGCGTTTGATCCAGGTGGCCGCCGTCACCGGCGTGCGTTTGACCGGAATGGCGTCGGCTTCTTCCAGGGCCTCGGTGCTGACACGGGATTTTTGGGCGGTGCTCCAGGTTCCTTCGGGTTGGCTCTCTTGATCCGATTTCAGCAATCCGCCGCCGATGCGAGGATCCATTTGCCGCCAGTCTTTTTTTTTGGCTTCCTTGAGCAGCGGCACTTTGACGATGCGTTTACATTCTGGGTTGGGGCAAGGCGTCTGCTTGCCGGATAGGTCGGCGTTGACCTTGACCATTTCCATGCACCACGGGCACTCGAACTCAATCTGCTTGGCCGGGCCAGTGTCTTCGGGCTTGGCCGCTTCCTCCGCGAAAGCGGCCAGGGCGGCGGCCTCAGCTTCTTCGGAGGCTTTGCCCGCCTTCGCCGCCGCGGCCCTGGGATCGGGAATCGACAGCACATAACGGCACTTGGGGCAGTTGACGCGTTTGCCAGCCAGCGCTTCCTTGACACTGAGCACAGCTTTGCATTTCGGGCATTTGACGCGCATCGGCATGGTGCATACGGGTCAGAGGATTGGAAGCCTAATGCCTACGTGAATGGCAGTAGTCAGCATAATGCAAAAACCGCGGGATGCAACCCGTGGGAGTGCGAAAGGCGAGTTTGCCGCCTTGTGAATTGAGTTGACCATGAGCGCCGGCCTGTTACGATTCGGGCAGTTCCGAGCGAAACCCAGTCCAGCGCCGCCGAGGGGTCCATGTTCACACCGCCGCCACCAAGGGAACCAGATCCGCTGCCGCTAGCGGAAACGGAAAGCGAAACCGCCGCGAATATCGCTAACTTTCGGCACCGGGCCAGATGGCCCTGGCTGTTGCGGCTAGCGGGATTGTTTCGCAT